>JANYHE010000138.1 GCA_025359215.1 Hyphomicrobiales bacterium | reverse complement strand
CGAGATCCATCTGTCAAATTTGGCGGTTTTGAGGTTGGGGGGATACGCATTAGTCACATGAGCAATATTGATAGGCCAATCACAATGGCGCTCACGGCCACACGCGCTAGTCGCAAGCCTTTCACAGTGCAGCCGTTAGCTAAAAAAACACCGCCCAAAGAAGACTCTCTTGATGAGATTTTGAAAAACCAAATCGACCCTCAAATTCTTGATGTCGCACGTGAGGCCGCTGGTGGTGGCAGCGATATTTTTAAAATTTGGTGGGAAGGTGCTACTCAAACTGACCGCGCCGCTGCGATGACGATCAAAGATGAATTGACGAAATTGCGCACCGATGCAGACAACGAACAAGCCTATAAGGATGCAATGTCATGACCATCATCATCATAACCGCGCTCATGTTTCTAGCTTTTGCAATAGCGATTGCACTGACACCCAATCGCCAGCGCACGGATGACGACAAACACGCGCTGGCCAACTCTGAAATGCAGCGGTGTGTGACGAAAGTAAATGGAAAAGATATTTTTGAAGGGACTAAATAAATGAACTTGACCGAACAATATCACGCTAAACTGGCAGAGCGCGAAGCCTTTGTTGATAGTCAAAATCGGCTTGAATCAAACTTGGTTAAATCAATCACTCTTGTTCGAAGTGTTACTACTCACCAGCTTGAAATAATGGACGCCAGTTTATACGCGCTGGCGGCAACGATTGGCTTTGTGCCTGTGGCAGCAATTGAACAGGCCGCATGATGCTCACAGCACTCTGCATAAGCGCAATTTTAAAACTGCCCGCGCAAAACATGACCGTCGTCACGCCATGCAAGGTTGACAAGGTGGCACTGACAGTTCTGCCGTGGAAGCCAAACCACTTGCTGACGATCTGGCGCATGAGAGACATGAAAAGGAGGAATTTGGGATGACCGCACTTCCACTTTCAAATGAAACCCATAGCCTGAAAGGAGACGATAATGACTGAATTAACAAAAAAACAAATGGTCTTGATGGCAACGGCAGGCGTCACCGCGTCACAGATGCTCCGTGCTGGCTGCACCGTGTCACAGATGCTCGATGCTGGCTTCACCATGCCACAGATGCTCCGTGCTGGCTGCACCGCGTCACAGATGATCGATACTGGCTTCACCGCGTCACAGATGATCGATGCTGGCTTCACCGCTGAAAATTTAAAAATAGAAAATCTCTATACCACCATCCATGCCGATATTAAAACGGCTAAAAGAAAGCACGATCAGTCCACTTTTGGGGACAATATTTGTGGTACTCCGATGTGCATCGCCGGACACATCATAAATGTCGCGGGTGAGGTTGGTTACAAGTTGAGAGAAAAACTTAGTCCTGCAATTGCCGCTGCTTTAATCCACGCTTTCAGTCACCCAGACAAACCTTGCCCGAACTTCGGAGCGTACCCCGATGAATGGGCTTTAGCGTTTATTGAGGACATGGCGGATTATGAAAAGGGCCTTGCAAAAAGAGAGGCATTGGCATGAGAGGCCGTGCCAGTGATGCACTGTGGGCCTGTAAGGAGTTTCCAAAATGAATGACGCCATGATGCAAGCGCGTGAGATGAAATGATGGAAAAGCCAATTCGCATTCAGCGCAAGCGGACCAAGGGCTGGAGAATGCCAGAAAACACGGTTTATGTGGGGAGCGGTAGTGACTTTGGAAATCCGTTCAAAACAGATGATTGTAGAGAGGTAGGATATGGCGGGACTGACAGGCAAATTATTGAAAGGTGTGTTGGCGCATTTAAAGTATGGCTTGGCCCGTTGTGGCATAATAATTGGGATGGCAAAGTTTCCGAGGAAACAAGATACATTGTGTTGAAAAGGCTTCCTCGGCTCAAGGGCAAAAATCTCGCCTGCTGGTGTCCTCTCGATCAACCGTGCCATGCAGATATTTTGCTTGAATTGGCAAATCCGACAGAAATAACCCCATGACCCGCCCCGCAACCCTCCATCAAGCCGATATGGCAAGAGCATTCCGCGCCGCGAACAAATGGGCGGTGCTGGGATGAGCAAGCTAAAACTGCTTGATCTTTTCAGCGGCATAGGCGGCTTCAGCCTTGGCCTTGAACGTAGCGGCTATTTTGAAACAGTAGCGTTTTGTGAAATAAATGAAGATCGATGGCGCGTTCTCAAAAGACATTGGCCCGACATTCCAATTTATAAAGACGTGAGGAGGTTGCCAAAT
>JANYHE010000055.1 GCA_025359215.1 Hyphomicrobiales bacterium | reverse complement strand
ATCCTTGGGCACATCGCCACCGGTGAGAAACATGTTTCCCAATGTCACTTTGGCCGAAATATCTTTTTGTGCGGCAGTTTCGAGAAGCTGCAATCCCTGAGGAAGATTTTTAACAACACCATCGCCTTTAATGAGCGCTGTTCCCAATTTCTTTAGGGTTGCGGGGTCGGCATCTTTTGCAAGCGTTGGGGAGTTTGAACCGAAGATCAGGTTAGCGGTCAATAACAGGCCCATAAAACTGGTGGATTTCATGACTCGGTCCTCTAGACAATGCAACTTACTACTTTTAATTTGGATTGAATTTGATCCAAAGGCAAGCCACTAGTCTGATATTATGATTAATTTACGACGCCGTGTGGGTGACCCAGTTTATTTGATTAGATTGAATTTCTGACGTCAAACTGTGTCAAATATCTGATACCGCGTGTTTCACCGATGCTTTAAGACCCCGACATATCAATTAAGGTTAATATTAAGTAAACTGAATCAATTGTTTTGTTTGGTCGGTCCAAGATGCTAGATTGAAGACGGGGGCTAAGTTCGTGTGAGGCGATACAAGGGTTTGTAAGATGCGATTTGAATTAGTGAGTTTCTTGCGGAACCGAAGTCGGTACACAAAAATAGCGGTTTTAGCCGGCGCAGACTTGGTTTTGCTGACAGCCATGGTTTTAGCATCTTATGCCTTACGAATTTCAAGTCTGGCACTCCCTGATTATAGTGTTTTGCCGCTCTATCTAGTTGCACCAGTTTTGAGTGTTATCTTTGCTTTTTTGTTGGGAATTTATGAGGCATCGACACGAAACTATTCGGTTAATCTGGAATATCGAATTCTGCTTTCTCAAGCGTTTGTTCCTATAATTTGGGTTATGATCATTTGGTTGGCGGGCACATTTGGATTTGCTCGATCGACAGTTGCAACCTATTTTGTGTTTTCTGTCTTGGCGATGGTGTTGATGCGTCGTGGCGTCTCTTGGCTGTTTAATGGTTTTGATGAGCAACCTGTTGTTCGACGTCCGCGGGTACCGATCTTGGTCTATGGGGCTGGTCGCGAGGGCTTGTTGTTGGTTGAAGCGCTTCGCAAGCAACATCAATATGAGCCTGTGGCGTTTCTGGATGACGACAAAACCCATTTCGGCCGTCGGATTGCTGGCCTGAAAGTGTATTCGCACGAACAACTCGACGATGTATTGGTCAATAAGCAGCCGCAGGAAGTTATCGTTGCTAAGGTCGGTTTGCAGCGTGCAACGCGGCGGCTGTTGATAGAAATGTTTGGCAGGCACGGTTTGAGTGTAAAAACTGTTCCAAATATCGACGACATCATGGGTGGGAATTTAAAAATCCGTGAGATTAGACCAATTCGTGTTGAAGATCTTTTGGGTCGCGACGCTGTGCCACCTGACTCTATGCTCATGGATAAAGCGTTGAAGGGGCATGTTGTTTTGGTCACAGGAGCAGGCGGTTCCATTGGATCAGAGCTCGTGCGCCAAGCAAGCAATCATAAACCGCGAAAATTAGTCATCGTCGATAGCTCTGAGTTTGCGCTTTTTGAAATTCACCGAGAACTTGAAGCGCGCCTGATTGGCTTGGGAATAGAATTCGTGCCTGTTCTTGCTGATGTTCAAGATAAAAAACGCATGGCTTCAATTATGGAAGAACACAAAGTCGATATTGTGTTTCATGCAGCAGCTTACAAACACGTACGGATGGTGCAGGAAAATCCCACTGCAGGCATTCGCAACAATTTGTTTGGCACAAAAGCAGTTGCAGAAGCAGCGTTAGAATGTGGTGTTAGTCGGTTCATACTCATTTCAACCGACAAAGCCGTGCGACCCACAAGTGTGATGGGTGCTACTAAACGTGCCGCCGAAATGGTTGTGCAAGCGCTGGCTTCTGAACCCGGCCATAAAACCGTGTTTTCGATGGTTCGCTTTGGCAATGTTTTAGGATCAACAGGGTCTGTCGTTCCGCTGTTCCGTGAACAAATTGCGTCAGGCGGGCCGGTCCTTGTCACTCACACTGAAGTGACGCGATATTTCATGCTAATCCCCGAAGCGGCTCAGCTGGTCATCCAAGCAGGAGCAATGGCAAAAGGGGGTGAGGTGTTTGTTTTGGATATGGGGGAACCCGTTAAGATCATGCAATTGGCTGAGACGATGATCAGTCTTGCTGGTCTCACACAGAAGACTGCCACTAACCCTGATGGCGATATTGAAATAAAAGTGAGCGGCCTGAAAGATGGTGAAAAACTCTATGAGGAACTGCAGATTGGCAATGATATTTTTCCGACTACACACCCTCGTATCATGCAAGCTCGGGAGGTGTTTCTGCGCTCCAGCAAATTGGCCATCGAATTGTCTCGCTTTGACTTGGTGATGGCACGCAGGCAACAAAAGGAAGCGGCCAGGTTGGTTATGACTTTGGCCAAATCCGAAATCTCAGATGAACAGGTTGAACTCTATGCCTATGGAAAATAATGCAACTGTGAAAATTGCGCTGGTGGGTTGCGGCGGCTGGGGTAAAAATTTAGCACGCACGTTAAAAGAAATTGGAGCACTTGCCGCCATCGTCGATCCCAGTCCGGCAGCGGCAGAATTGTCTGCCAAAATGGGCGTTGCCCATCATGCTGATTTGAATGCGGTGCTTACTGACCCCACAATTTTAGCGTTGGTTATAGCGACACCTGCGCCCACACATACAGCTGTTGCTACAATGGCCTTAAATAGTGGAAAAGATGTCTTCGTCGAGAAGCCAATTGCACTGAAAATTTCGGATGCCTTACAACTTGATGCATTGGCCCGGCGCCAGAAGCGCATTTTAATGGTTGGCCATCTCCTGCAATATCATAGTGCGTATCTGAAGCTTAAGGAAATAGTGAACACCGGATCATTGGGCCACATTCGACATATGACTTCTAGTCGATTGAACTTGGGCATGATCCGGAGCGAAGAAAACGTTATTTGGAGTTTTGCACCTCACGATATTTCGATGGTGTTGGCCATTGCAGGCAAGGCGCCAGAGCGCGTCTCGGCTGTGGGAACAACTGTCTTGCAAGAAGGTATTGAAGACATTGCCACGGTGCACTTGCAATTTGCCGGAGGTTTGAAGGCCGATATTAATTTATCATGGCTGCACCCACAGAAGGAACAGCAGCTCATCGTTGTGGGCGATGATGGCATGGCGGTTTTTGCCGACACCAAGCCTTGGCCTGAAAAACTTCGAATCCATCGTAACAGGGTGAACTGGGCTAACAATCATCCCAAGGCAGCTGCAGGCCCCATTGATATGATCGATGTTGATCCATCAGAACCTCTAAAAGCCGAGATGCTGCATTTCATAGATTGCATTAAGACACGTGAGCAGCCGCGCACTGATGCAGATGAAGCGATTGCGGTTCTATCAGTGCTTGAGGCAGCTCAGCTTTCGCTGGAGCGAGGTGGTACGTGGGTATCAATGACGGATATTGCTTCGCCGAAGGCCGAAGCTCATGCAGATGTAAATGTGCACGAGACTTCTCTCGTCGATGCTGGTTGCAAGATCGGTGCTGGAACACGCATTTGGCATTTTGCACATATTTTAAAAGGCAGTGACATTGGTGAACGTTGCATCATTGGCCAGAATGTTATGATCGGCCCAGATGTAACCGTCGGCAATGGTTGTAAAATTCAGAATAACGTGGCGATTTATAAAGGTGTCACTTTAGAAGATGACGTTTTCTGTGGGCCCTCGATGGTGTTCACAAACGTTTTAACACCACGCGCCAATGTTAATCGTAAAGAAGAATTTGCGCCCACACGCATTGGGCATGGGGCCACCCTCGGTGCGAATTGCACGATTGTATGCGGCCATGATGTTGGCGAATATGCAATGGTGGGAGCAGGGGCAGTGGTTACGAAAAATGTTCCCCCCCATGCTTTGGTGGTGGGTAATCCTGCACGGCAAATCGGCTGGGTGAGCAAGGCTGGTGAGCGGCTTGGTGCTGATATGGTGTGCCCGAGAACGGGCGAGAAATATAGTTTTGATTCTTCAATTGGCTCTGCAAGTTGAAATTTCTTCTCCAGCAAAGATGGCTTACGAGTAGTGCTGCACTTGCCGGTGGTTCAGTGGTGGCTCAACTCGGTTCATTGATCTTAATCCCGGTGGTCAGCCGCCACTTTTCACCGTCAGAGTTTGGCTTTTACGCTTCCATATTGGCAGCTGCTACATTGCTGGGTGGAATTGCAACACTTCGTCTCGATACGATTATTCAAATATTGGGCAATCGACTGGAAGGATTTCGTATTCTTACGCTCCTTGCATTTGTGCAGCTTACCTTTTCAAGCCTCGGGCTCATTACGTTGGTTGCAAACTATATGTTTGGCAACAATGAGATGATGTTGGCTTTAGGCTATGTCCTTTTGCTCAGTGGCAGTCAGTCGGCATTTTTGACTTTTCGGGCGTTTACATTTCAGGGTTCTAATTTTGGTCGTGCCGCAATCGCGCCCGTCATCAGGGCGTTTCTGTTTCCGTTGGGAGCAATTTTTCTCGCATACCAAACACCTGTTCCACATTATGGAACTGCGTCTCTACTTATCATTGCCTCATTTGTTTCGGATTTGATTGCACTTTACCAGCTGGCAATCGGCTTTAGTTCTTCAAGCTTCAGAGCAATGGGCTTGCAAATGGCCATACGCGGTTGGCAGTCACTCTTGAAACAAAGATCCTGGGTTGCCGCGAATTCATTTTTTCAAATTGTGAATCTTTTTGCTCTTCAAGCACCCATCAACATGTTGGGATTAATTTATGGACCAAAAGAGGCAGGTTGGTTTGCACTTTCTCAGCGTCTTGCTTTCGCTCCCGCCCTGTTTTTAGGTTTCTCGTTAACAACTGTTGTGCAAAGAAAAGCGGCAGATCAATTTCACTCATCAAAATCTATCGTTAAACAAATTGGACCCATAACAGCAGTGGGATTTGTAGTTTTAATATTTGGCTATGCGTTGCTTTATGCAATATCAAAAATGGGATCGGACAAACTGTTAGGTGCTGAGTGGAAAGGGGCCGAAACAACATTTCAAATATTGATTGTTTGGGCAGTAGTTTTTGGCTTCAGCAACTCTTTAAATTTTTTGCTGACACTCAAAAAATTAAAGAGGACTCAAGTGCGACTTGCTTTGGCCAGGATTGTAGGGTTGATCGGCGCATTTGCAATAACATTTCAGCACCGGCTTTCATAT
>JANYHE010000089.1 GCA_025359215.1 Hyphomicrobiales bacterium | reverse complement strand
CACTACGCAAGCAAACGACAAGAGTATCATCGCAAACCACAATATACATTCACAAAAAATAACTGTAATTTATATTGTTACTGAATATGATGCATGCTATTGCCAGCGTCTTGTTAATTTTAAGAGGATTTTTATTCAATGTTAAATGGCGTTTTTCCCGCATCTTGGTCAAACCCCCTGCACGCAGCATTGCGTGTGATCACCGGCCTTTTGTTTGTCAGTCATGGCCTTACCAAATTGGCGCATTGGCCAGCCACTGATTATTTTCCAGCTGGTCAACCCCTCCCACCTTTAATGCTGGTTGCTGGCATTCTTGAATTGGTTGGCGGTGTTTTGATTGTGCTCGGCTTATTTACCCGCCTCACGGCATTCGTGCTGGCTGGCATGATGGCTGTGGCTTATTTTATGGCCCATATGCCAAGCTCATTCTTCCCCATTCAAAATGGTGGCGAAGCTGCAGTGCTTTATTGCTTCATTTTCTTATATTTGGCTGCGGCGGGTGCAGGCGCTTATAGCCTTGATTCTTCACGCAAATAAGCTTATTTTATGATTATCAAAGGCCACATTCGTTGCGGCCTTTTTTATTGGCGCTCTTTGCGCAGCTTTGACCAAAACTCTAAGCGTTTTTTAACGTCGCGCTCAAAGCCGCGCTCAACAGGATCATAATATTTCTCCCGGCCCATTTCTGGTGGAAAATAATTCTGGCCTGAAAATGCGTCGGGTTGATCATGGTCATATTGATAGCCACTGCCGTATTCCTGATCTTTCATCAGCTTGGTTGGCGCGTTGAGAATGATCTTAGGCGGGGCCAATGAACCCGTTTCCTTGGCCCGGTTCATCGCGGCTTTATAAGCTACATAAACGGCATTCGATTTTGGTGCTGTGGCGATGTAAACCACGGCTTGCGCCAAGGCCAGTTCACCTTCCGGTGAGCCTAGAAAATCATACGTGTCTTTGGCGGCCAAGGCTTGCTTCACCGCTTCAGGATCGGCCAGCCCCACATCTTCAATCGCCATGCGCACAATGCGGCGCGCCAGAAACAACGGGTCTTCACCAGCGCTCAGCATCCGCGCCAAGTAATAAAGTGCCGCATCAGGATCAGAGCCGCGCACTGATTTGTGCAGTGCGGAGACGAGGTTATAATGGCCGTCGGCCGCTTTATCATAAAGTGGCAAGCGCTTGGAAACTGCTTTACCTAAGGCTTCACTGTTCAGTGGTTCTGCGCCTTCCGGCACTGCAGAAAAAATTTCTTCCACCAAGTTCAGAAAATAACGCCCATCACCATCGGCCATGTTAACAAGGGCGACACGCGCATCCGTGTCGACGGGCAATAATCGCTTTTCATAAATTTCCGCTCTGGCTATCAGTGCGTTTAGGGCGCCCTCGTCTAATCGATCTAAAACCAAAACTTGGGCCCGCGATAATAGCGCACCGTTGAGTTCAAAGGATGGGTTTTCAGTGGTGGCCCCCACCAGTGTGATGGTGCCATTTTCCACATAGGGTAAAAATGAGTCTTGCTGTGATTTGTTGAAGCGATGAATTTCATCAACAAACAGCAATGTGGCGCGGCCCTGCTCGCGGCGCATTTTGGCCTGCTCAAAGGCCTTCTTTAAATCAGCAACACCGGAAAATATCGCAGACATTTGTTCAAACACCAAACCCGTCTCGCCTGCTAGCAAGCGTGCTATGGTGGTTTTACCGGTGCCCGGTGGGCCCCATAATATTATTGAAGGAATGCGACCCGATGCCAACATGCGGGTGAGTGTTCCCTGTTCGCCAACCAGATGATCCTGGCCAACGACCTCAGATAATTTCGCAGGGCGTAATCGATCAGCAAGAGGTCTAGGACCTTCTTTGGTCACGCCGCCTGCATCAAACAAAGATGCCATTAGCCAATCCGCAAATAGGCTTTGCGGCCCCCGCGTTCAAATCCAATCACCCAACTGCGGGTAGCTTGCTCCAAAATCGTGCGCAACACATCCACGCTCTCAACAGTTTGGCCATTCACATCGCGAATGATATCGCCCTTTTGAAAAAACTGTTGGGCAGGCCCCGATTTCACAGTGATGGCTACAACGCCTACTGCCTCTGCGGGCAACCCCATTTCATCAGCAACGGCTGGCGACAAATTTGCCACCACAAGACCGGTAAACGGGGTTTGACCCTTAATTACAGTATCTTGGCGTAAAACCGTTTCAGGCGCTGCAATCAGTTTAATAGTGGTTTGAACTGATGCAGCACCGCGGCGATATTCGATCAGGCGTGAGTCACCCACGTGGGCCGTGGCTACGTAATACCCCAACTCTTTTGCACTTTCCAAAAGCTTGCCATCGACTGCCACAATAACGTCACCCCTACGCATTCCTGAGGTTCCCAGAGGGCTTTGTGGATGAAGGTCAACGATCAATGCACCCTCGGGTCGGGCAAAACCAAGTGAGTCTGCTATATCTTGGGTTACATCTTGAAAACTTGCTCCCAACCAAGGTCGCACAATTTGTTGGCCGCTTTGAGCTGATTGCACAACATTTTGCACCATGTTTGATGGAATAGAAAAACCAATACCAACTGAACCGCCAGATTTTGAATAAATTGCGGTGTTAATTCCAATGAGTTCGCCGCGCATGTTCACCAGCGCACCGCCAGAATTGCCGGGATTAATGGCAGCATCTGTTTGAATAAAAAACTGATAGTCACTGGCGCTCACGCTGGTGCGGGCCAGTGCCGAAATAATACCGCTGGTGACTGTTTGACCCACACCAAACGGATCGCCGATGGCAAGAACCAAATCACCAATCTCGAGATTGTCTGAATTTGCAAAACTCAGCGTCGGCAGTTCTTCTTCGCCCACATCAATTTTTAGGACAGCCAAATCAGTGCGTTCATCGGCTAGAATAATCTTGGCTGCAAATTCGCGCTTGTCGGAAAGAGCAACACGAATGTCAGTGCCGTTTTTGATGACATGATTGTTAGTGACAATGATGCCAGTCTTATCGACAATCACGCCCGAGCCTAGCGAATTGGCCACTCGTTGGCGCGGTGGGCCGGCGCTTCCGTCTTGACCAAAGAAGCGGCGAAAAAAGGGGTCTGCAAAGCCGTTCTGATCACTGGCTTGTTCAATGATCGACTTTGCATAAACATTGACTACGGACGGTGCTGTGCGTTTCACCAAAGGCGCAAAGGACATGGTAATTTCGCTTTGGCTTTGCGGCACTGTTTTTTGCTGGGCCAGGCCCAATGATGCGCTGCCCAGCAGTGCTACAATGATCAATAAAAACCGCATTCAATTCTCCTCAACGCAAACATGTTATTTGCGGTCGACTTTTGTTGATAAAATGACCGCAGTTTCAATTTCTGTGACACCTGAAATAAGACCAATTTGGTCAATGATCTTGTCCATGTCTTCGGCCGTGGCGGTTTTGACAAGGGCCATAAGGTCGAATTTACCGCTCACGGTGTGCAATGTTTCCACTTGCGGAATTTTAGCGATCACCTTGGCTACATCAATTTGTCGGCGGGGTTCCACTGAGATTGTAACCATGGCTGAAATGCCGGTAGCGTGCACATCCTTGGATAGCCGCAGTGTATATCCTGCTATAATCCCTTGGCCTTCCAACCTGCGTAAGCGATCTTGAATGGTTGTGCGCGAAACGCCAAGCTTGCGCGCGAGTGCTGCCACGGGTTCCCGGGCATTCACGCGCAGCAGTGCAATTAGTTCTTCATCTTTAGCCGTCAGCATTGCGTTTCGTCATATTGAGTTGTGAGTCGTCAGTATGACGGGTGAGACGCCATTCGGCAACACATTGCCGTCTTTTCTTCGACATCAATTGTTTGCAAACCCGTTCGAGATCACAGGAGAACATCATGTCCGCTGCCACGCTTTTGAAACCCGCTTTACAAAACGCCTTGCCCGCAGACGCGGCTGAATATTCTGCATTGATGATGCCTGATGAGCCGGTGTTTTGTTTTTCTGCCACCGCACTGGCAGCACGGGCGCAACAATTTATCAAGAACTTTCCAGGGTTGGTCACGTTTGCTGTCAAAGCTAATCCATCGGTTGAAGTTATTCGCACATTGGCCGCCAGCGGAATAACATCGTGGGATGTTGCTTCAGTGCATGAAATGAAATTAGTGCGCAGCGTTTCCCCCACAGCGCATTTCCATTATCACAACCCTGTTAAATCTCGCCGCGAGATTGAAGACGCTTATAAAATTTATGGCTGCAAGCGCTTCGTGGTTGATTGCCGTGAAGAGCTGCAAAAAGTGACCGCCATTGTTGGCACAGATGCTGAAGTTGAAATCGCCGTTCGCTTTGTGTTGCCGCGTGATCGTGGATCATCAGCGCATGATTTCTCCACGAAGTTTGGTGCGCCAGAACACATCTGTGTTGAGCTGTTGCAGCAGGCCAAATCGCATGGCTATCAAACGGCACTCACGTTCCATCCCGGTTCTCAAAGCAAAGAGCCGCAAGTTTATGTACGCCACATTGAGGCCGCTGCCCGCATAGCGCGGCTTGCACATATTGAAATTTCAAAGCTCAATGTTGGAGGCGGTTTTCCAGCCAATTATATGCTTTCCACTGCGCCCGAACCCACTGTGTTTTTCCGTATTATTGAAGACGCCGTGAAACTTTATTTTGCAGGCGCAACATTGCCCAAACTGGAATGTGAACCAGGCCGTGGCATGGTGGCTAATTGCATGTCGCTGCTCACCCGGGTGAAATTGGTATGCACCGATGGCGATGATATATTTATTAATGACGGGGTTTATGGCGGCCTGATGGAATATATGCAGGTGCCTGAATTAAAGCCCCCGATGCGCGTGATCCGTGATGGTAAGGAAATTGAAGGGGTTGCCAAAAGCTGGAAAGTTTTTGGCCCCACCTGTGACCCATTAGATGTGCTTCCACATCGATTGGATTTCATCGCAAATTTGCTTGAAGGCGATTTTATCGAGTTTGGCACTCTGGGTGCTTATGGCATTTCAACGCTCACCAAATTCAATGGTTATGGCGAACATGCCATTGTTGAAGTGGGTGAAGTGTTGGTGGTGTGATTATTGAACCCCACGCCAGCCCACTGGCCAGCATGGGGCGCTGGCTACAAAAAGAACGTGTTGGAATGAACGTTGGCCGCCGTCACTCCGGTGCCATAAACATAGGTGTGGTAGGTGCCAGTGCCCAGTGTTACAGCCATATCGACATAGCCCACCTGCTGCGTCCATGTGGTTGAATTGGCATAAGCGGCGTTGACATAAATCTGGTCTTGGCTGCCACCCACACCCCAATCTGAAATATAATCAAACTCGGTTGCCCGCACATCATAGACCAGATTGAACCCATCGGTGCCGGTGCCGCCAAAAAGATTGTCGTTGCCATAATAACCGCCGATGAAATCAAAAGTGCCGGCCACATTGGCCCCGCCATAAATTGTGTCATTGGCAAAGCCACCAAATATAATATCATCGCCAGCATCGCCATACATGGTGGCCGCAGCATTGCCCGCAGCCATCAAATCATGGCCATCACCGCCATAGAGTGTGGCGCCTGTGCCATAGACAGAATAAAGCTGGTCACCTTCGGTGCCGCCGTAAGCCACATCGGTGGTGCCCGTAGTCACAATTAAATCAGCACCCTGCCCGCCATACAGCGAATTGGTGCCAATGCCGCCATAGAGCGTGTCCGCATCGGCCCCTCCATCAAGATAATCATTACCAGCACCACCATCGAGCAGGTCACTGCCGGCACCACCATAAAGGCCCCCTGTCGAACTTGCAGCAAACACACCTGCTGAAATAGTCAGGTTAGTATCGTCGCCATCGCCACCATAAATCCGGTCGGCACCAGCATCGCCTTGAAGGCAATCAACGCCATTGCCACCGTAAATGATATCGGCGGCAGTTCCACCCCCTATTGAATCATTCCCATCGCCGCCGTAAAAAGTGGCCGCTGTGGTGCTGAAACTGTCATAAATTGCATCATTGCCGTCGCCGCCATCAGCCAATAAAAAGCCAACGCTGCCGATGTCCGAACCAAACAAGCTGTCATTGCCAGTTCCACCGAAAACCGTGTCGACTGCGAGGTCACTGCCAAAAACAACGTCACTACCATCTCCGCCATAGATGAATGAGGCCAATGTGCCTGCTATGTTGTCGATGTTATCTGCGCCAGCCCCACCTTCGGCATAAAGTGCACCTGTACCGCCATAGAGCTGGTCCGCGCCATCGCCGCCATAAAGAGTGTCATTGTCAGCGCCACCATCAAGATAATCATTGCCAGCGCCACCATCGAGCATGTCATTGCCAGCACCACCATAAAGGCCACCTGTCGAACTCACACCTGCTGAAATACTCAGGTTAGTATCGTCGCCATCTCCACCATAAATCTGGTCGGCATCATCATTGCCATAGAGACCATCAATACTACCCCCGCCGTAAATCACATCAGAAACTTTGCCACCAAAAACAATATCAACACCGTCACCGCCTGAAAGCGTTGAGGCATTAATGCTAAAAAAGTTGTTGATAAAATCATTGCCTTCGCCACCGTCAGCAAGCTTCATTCCAGCTCCAAACGATGCACCACCAAACAAGCTGTCATTGCCAGCGCCGCCGTAGTTAAAGTCACTGCCGCCCGCGCCGTCCAATATATCATCGCCAAGCCCACCATAAATTGTGTCAGCTGCCGCGCTGGTGCCGACAACTACGTCAGCGCCATCACCACCGTAGATAGTTGCCGCAAGGGTGCCCGCAGTATTGTCGATGGTGTCTGCGCCCGCCCCGCCTTCAGCATACAATGCACCCGCTCCGCCATAGAGCTCGTCCGCGCCATCGCCGCCATAGAGCGAGTCATTATCGGCCCCACCATCAAGATAATCATTACCAGCGCCACCGTCGAGCAGGTCATTGCCTGCGCCACCATAAAGCCCAGCGGTTCCTTGATTTCCAAATAGTCCATATATGATTGCACTCTTTGAATCATCGCCGTCACCGCCATAAAGCGTGTCGGCACCTGTTCCACCGTAAAGACCGTCAATGCCACTGCCGCCGTAAATCACATCGGTAACAGTGCCCCCATACACACCATCAACACCATCACCACCATAAAGCGTTGAAGCAGTGGTGCTAAGTGCATTGTCGATAAAATCATTCCCTTCTCCACCATCGGCCAGCGTTATGCCACTGATTGCAGAAGTTGGCCCGATCAAATCATCATTGCCCGTCCCGCCATACAGTAAATCACTGCCTCCACCGCCGTAAATAAGATCATCATCCGCACCGCCATAAGCAGTGTCTGAAATACTTGCACTGCCATAGATCCCGTCACTGCCATCGCCACCATAAATTGTCGCAGCGAGGGTGCCAGCACCATTATAAATGACGTCTGCCCCGGAACCGCCCTCGGCATAGAGCGCACCCGTGCCGCCATAAATTTTATCGGCCCCCTCACCGCCATAGAGCTTGTCGTCACCTGTGCCACCATAAAGGTCATCTTTGCCTTGGCCGCCCTCAATGGTGTCATTGCCGCCCCCGCCATATAGGCCCATGGTATAATAACCACTGTTATGGGGCACGAGCACTATGCCGCCATCATCATCATTGCCACCATAGAGAAAATCATCCCCACCAAAACCTAACAAAAGGTCTTGCCCAGCACCACCTTCCAAAATATTTGAACCGCTATTGACGCCGGTTTCAGTATCGAATGTATAGGGGGTGGCATTCGAACCGTTGCCTGTATATGAGCTGTAAGATTGACCCATAATGACGTCAATGCCATCGCCGCCATAGAGCGTGTCAGTCTCACCAAAATCGCCGTACATGTAGTCCGAACCGCCACCGCCATAATAGCTGTCTGCGCCAGTAAACTTTGCGTCGTTTATGTCCGTGCCGTAAAAATTTGCCATAGTGGCGCTCCCTCAAAAACCAAAGTTCAAACAGTCGCCCCCGATGCTTGCGGCAAAGGTTAACGAAATATTAATAGTATTTGCAACCTGAAAGAGGAGAGGCAGTTAACCGGGAATGCGAGGTTCTTTACTTACAACAACCCCAAAGCCCCCAACTCCCGCCGCATGGCGTCGCTCATGTCTTCCACTTTGGCGCCTTTAGCCATGTCGGGTGGCGCATCTTCTGCTGTTAAATATCGCCAGCCCTGAAAGGGTCTACGCGGTGTGGGGCGCACAAGAATGATCTTGGGCTTGAACACAATGCGGCAGCGATTAATGCCATCAGCACCTGTCACCTGCTCCAAGTCTTCAATCGGTTGGCGACACAGGATCATGCTGCGGATCAC
>JANYHE010000033.1 GCA_025359215.1 Hyphomicrobiales bacterium | reverse complement strand
GTGGATTTCAACACAGCCGGACAGGCCAGCAAGATTAAGAAGGTGCTGTCAGTCGCTGAAATGGCGAAGAGATATAAGGATGGAAGCTTGGCGCAGAAGTTTGCGTAAAGTTGCTTGAACGAACTAAAAGGCCCCAGCAATGGGGCCTTTTTTGTTAGCTTCGGGTGCATTGAAAACAGCATCATTTGATGCTATGTTTGATGCAGGAGAAATGTTATGCGCAGCACCTTCACTATTGATGATGAGCTTTTGGATAAGGCCAAAGAATATTCTGGTTTGAGCAACACAAATGATGTGGTGCGAGAAGCGCTTGCGGCACTTGTTCAGCGTGAAGCGGCGCGTAGATTGGCCAAGCTCGGCGGCAGCCAACCCGGACTTAAAGTTCCACCACGCAGACGCCTGCCCGCCGCATGATTTTAGTGGATACATCTGTTTGGATCGATCATTTGAACGAGAGTGATCCGCATATGGAACTTCTTTTAAACAAGAGCCAAGTCATCATACACCCATTCGTTTTAGGGGAAATTGCTCTTGGTAAATTGCGAAAGCGCAACCAGCTATTGAGCAGCCTCATGGGATTAGCTGTAGCAACACTTGCAACGGAACATGATGTTATTTCCGCAATTGCCTTAATGCAATTAGATGGCACTGGCATCGGCTATATTGATGCACACCTCTTGGTGTCTACAAAGTTGGATGGTCTCACACTCTGGACCCGCGACAAACGGCTGGCAGTGCAAGCGGAAAGGCTTGGGGTTCGATATAGCGCGGTTCAGTGAAGCATTCACATTTGGTGGCGGCAGTAGTGCAAGATCAAAAAAATAAGAATTAAAAATTTATCTCTCGTCAAAAATCATAACTTGGCAAACCATTCACGATCAACTGAAACACTTTCAACCGTTTGCACTTCCACTCCAAGGCGAAGTGATTTCATTAATTCGCATAAGTCGTTTCCGTCAATAAGATCAATTGCAGGAGCACCATCTCTGGACGCTTCTTTGCGCGCATCAGAGGTAAAATTTCCTGTCGTGATTATGAGCCCTTTATCTGCTCGACCAACCATTGCACCACGAAAATCTCTCACAACCGAAGACCCAACGCTACCTTTGAAACGCTTGCACTGAAACAGAACATGGAAAGACAGCAAATTCATTCTTAAGACACCGGTTCCATCAATCCCGCCATCACCAGTCTTTCCTGTGACTTCAACCCGAATAAACCCCGACTCTCGCAATAATCTCTGACAAAGTTTTTCAAAATCAGAAGGATCAACTTTTTGCATTTCAGAGAGAAGTTGCTCTTTCCAACCTAGCTGTTCTTCAATAGCATTTTGACCATCAAATTCCTGATTTGAATTTTTCTCAACCGGATTTTCAATCTTTTGTTTCTCTCGTGCTGCCTTAAGTAATTTCGGCATATCACCCGATGTTACTTGTTCTCCAACCTTCAAAATTGACCATACGCCACGCGAACTATTTTCGATCGCACCTGCAAACTTGAGATAAGTGCGCGCCCACGCGCAACGATACTCTAATTTTGTCAGATTCCCTGTTTTATAAGGTTCGTTAACAAGCGATGTCGAAAAGTTCTGGAGTACTGCTACCTTGTCAACAATCTCTTCATTCGTACCGGAGCCGCCGAGGGCCTTTAACGCTAAAAGTGTTGGCCACATCAATTCATCAAATGTTGGGAATCCCAATTTATCCGGCATTGCGTCCCCATCTCATTTATTAATTTCGCTGAGCATGATTCAATTTGTGAAAAACTACAATAGAAAAGCAGTCCGTGACCCAGCCTAAACGTCATTCTTGCAAATGCACGAAGGCAGCTCTCTTTGCCACACAGGAAGGAAGCTGGATTCCCGCCTTCGCGGGAATGACGGTTTGGTGTAGGATTGTTTTTCTCCTCAGGGTTGATAGAGTTCTCTTTCTGAATTGAGAATCCATCCATGTCCATCCTCTATTACTCCCGCAACCCCAACCCGCGGCTGGCCCTTGCGGTGGCGCGGCATTTGGCGGCTCCTGTAACGCTTGAGTGGGCCTCGCCCTTTTCGCCGGACCAAGCCGAGAGGTTCAAAGCGCTGAACCCCACACAACTCATTCCTATTCTGGTTGAGAATGACAAATCGCTCTGGGAGGCGGATGCCATTGCTTGCCACTTATCCATGATGGTGGGTTCAAACTTCTGGCGCATGGATGCTGATTTGCCCGATATGATCCGTTGGATCAGCTGGGGAAAGCCGCATTTTGTGCATGCTTGCGATATGGTGCATTTTGAAGTGGGCACCAAGCAGCGCTATCACCCCGGGCCTGTTGACCAATCCAAAATTAAAGCGGGCCTTGAACTTTTTCATAAAAGTGCCGCTTTGCTGA
This sequence comes from Hyphomicrobiales bacterium, assembly GCA_025359215.1. Classification (GTDB taxonomy): domain Bacteria; phylum Pseudomonadota; class Alphaproteobacteria; order Rhizobiales; family Aestuariivirgaceae; genus Aestuariivirga. The sequence goes on along the minus strand of JANYHE010000033.1, from coordinate 12,585 downwards.
ACGCGCAATTGCAGGGCCGTGAATTTCTGCTGGACAGCGGCATCAGTTATGCTGATTTTCGAATGGCAACGTTTCTGCCGTTTAATGATGTGGCGCAAATGCCACTTGCCGATTATCCCAACATTTTAAGATGGAACAATAGCCTTGAGAAATTGGTCGCATGGGCTGATCCGTTTGAGGGTCTTAACGCGCCAGAGCTGCCGCCACTTCCCCTGCACAGTGCCTGATCCTCAGTAAGCGTCGTCTCGTAAAATCACCATGCAATCAAACACACCCCTGCTGAGAATCCTACCCTATGCTGGCACTTTGCCTTTCGTGGCTTGCGCACTCTTGCTGCTGTTCGGGGTGAAAGAGTTGCCGGGTCTCGGGCACACCAGCGCAGTAGCTTTAGCTTACGGCCTCGTCATCGTGTCATTCATGGCGGGCGTGCATTGGGGGCAGTTTTTATCGGGGCTGCGGCCAAAGCTAAACCTGTTGGTTTCCAGCAATGCCGTGGCCCTCATCGCGTGGGGAAGCGACCTCATGCTCGCGCCAGTTTATGAGTGTCTTGTTTTTGTGGCATTGTTTGCTTTCCTCTATTGGATCGACACGCAGCTGAAACTTGATCCCCATTATTTGCAAACGCGGCGCTACGTAACGCTCATCGTGTGCACCAGCTTGCTGTTGATTGCGATCATCTAAATCCAACATCACCATGCAGTCGTAATCGGTTCATGAACCTATTTGAACCAACACGGGCCGCGGGATTAGCGCGGCTTTCCCAGTTTGTGGCCGCTGCTGGCAGGCATTATCAAAACACGCGCAATGCAGATTTAGGACCAGACGACCGCAGCAACGTTTCAGCACTTTCCCCCTATATTCGTCATCGCTTGGTGACAGAAGAGGAGGTGCTGCAAGCTGTGTTGGCTCGGCATTCACCAGCGGCGGTAGAAAAATTCATTCAAGAAGTGTTTTGGCGCAGCTATTTTAAGGGCTACCTAGAATCGCGCCCTATCATTTGGGCGAATTATCGCCAAGCTTTAGCTACGATCAAACTTCAAGGCGGTTTGTTGAAGGCCTTTGATGCCGCCACATCAGGTCACTCCGGAATTGAATGCTTTGATGTTTGGGTCAAAGAACTTATTCAAACCGGCTATCTGCATAATCACACCCGCATGTGGTTTGCATCGATCTGGATTTTTACTTTGCGTCTGCCATGGGAGCTGGGTGCAGATTTTATGTACAGGCATTTGCTCGACGGTGACCCTGCATCCAACACGCTCTCATGGCGTTGGGTGGCGGGGCTTCACACCAAGGGCAAAACCTATTTGGCACGGCCCGACAATATCGAAACCTACACCCAAGGTAGGTTCACTCCCACCGGCTTGGCGCGTGATGCGGTCGCTTTGGAAGAGCCTGCACTTCCGGCTACGCAAAAAATTCTACCCATGCCTGATGTATTTTCAGGCGGTGATTTTGGCCTGCTGCTTACGGAAGAAGATTTGCATGCGGAGACTTGGGGTGTGAATGCTTCGCATGTCGCGGCAATTGCTGGCGTTGCGGCAACATCAGCGCGATCAGCCCAACCAGTGTCTCCTTTAGTCACTCAGTTTGTGAACTTGGCGTTGGCCGATGGTTTGAAACGGGCCTCGGAAAAATTTAAAGTGCCTGCGCAAACCTTGCCCTCGCTTGCGCCAGAAGCCATTCTAGTTTGGGCAAAGGCCAATAGCCTTAAAACACTGGTAACGACCTATGCTCCGGTAGGGCCGGTCGCAGAACAATTATTAATTTTGCGGGAGGCCCTCAAATCAAGTGGCATTACTTTGGTGGAGTTGCAGCGCGCGTTTGATAGTGCTGCATGGCCCCACGCCAGCAAAGGTTTTTTTGCAATGAAAGAAAAGATCCCGTTTCTGTTAGAAAATATTGCCGAGGCCACTCGCTCGCAGCTGAGCCTGATTTAATGCCTGAAGGCCACACCATTCACCGCGCCGCCCGCGATCAGCGGCCTATGCTCGAAGGAAAAATCATCAGCATGGCCTCTCCGCAAGGCAGGTTTTTTGAAGGTGCAGCAAGGCTTGATGGAAAAATCTGCCTAACCGTCGAAGCCTATGGCAAGCACCTCATCTATCAATTTGAAACCGAAATGGCGCTCCACATCCATTTGGGTTTGTTCGGGCGTTTTCGAACTGCCAAACTTCCGGCCGCAGAACCACGTGGCGAAGTGCGGGTGCGCATGATCAGCAGCACGCATGTGGTGGATATCAATGGCCCCAACACGTGTGAAGTGCTCGACCCTGGTGAACTCGCAGCGCTGACAAAACGCATTGGCCCCGACGTGTTGCGTAAAGATGCAAACCCCGATCTCGCCTTTGCCCGCATTGCAAAAAGCAAAACATCCATTGGCCAGTTGTTAATGGATCAAGCGGTGATCGGCGGAATTGGCAACATCTATCGCACAGAAATTCTATGGCGGCAGAATGTGCACCCACTCACACCGGGCAACAGAATCAGCCGAGGCGTTTTTGATCAACTCTGGAATGACTCTGTGCAGTTGTTGGAAGTTGGTGTGAAGAATAACGCCATCATCACCGTGGACGGCGTCAAGAAATCCCGCTCTAAATATGGCGAACGCGTGAATATTTTTAACAAAGCCACTTGCCCCACGTGTGACAGTGAAATCAAGAAATTCGAAATCGCCAAGCGCAGGGCTTTCATGTGCAGCCGGTGCCAGCCGGTGTTGGAAACAAAAAACGAGACGATGCAGCGGAACTAACTTCGATCAATTCCGTTACTTAACAGCATTGAGTTTTTTGAAGAGCGTATTGAAGATGTCGAATCTGGCTAAGGCTGTATTGGGGTTCGTGGTTGTGGCAGCTGTTGCTGTGGGTGGCTATGTTGCATTCGGTGGCGAAAGCGCCACACTGAACGCACTTGAAGGTTACGGTCCAAGCCCCAAGCTGCCTCCTCCCAATCCTACTTTGCTTCCCACGGTCAACATCGCTGAAGCTTCAAGTTGGAAAGCCGGAGAAACGCCGATCGCAGCTGAAGGATTAGCCGTGGCAGAATTTGCTGGCGGCTTGGATCACCCACGCACCCTGCTGATTTTGCCAAATGGCGATGTTCTGGTGACAGAGACCAACGCACCACCCAAACCCGATGATGGCAAGGGGTTAAAGGGATTTGTCATGGGCCTTGTGATGGGCAAAGCGGGTGCCGCAGCTCCCACAGCAAACCGCATCTCGATTTTACGCGATGCCGATGGCGATGGTGTTGCAGAGCTACGGCAACCCTTTATCGAAAATCTAAATTCGCCATTTGGCATGACTCTTTCCAATGGCAAACTTTACGTGGCCAATACTGATGGGATCGTAAGCTTCCCTTACAAAGACGGTGAATTGAAAATTACAGTTGCGCCAGAAAAAATTGTGGATTTGCCAGCGGGCACGATCAATCATCATTGGACCAAAGATGTGATCGCCAACAAAGACGGCACAAAACTTTATGTGACAGTCGGTTCGAACAGCAACGTGGCCGAAAATGGCATGAATGCCGAATTAAACCGCGCTGCAATTCTGGAAGTTGATATTGCCACCAAGCAATCGCGCTTGTTCGCTTCTGGTTTGCGCAATCCAAATGGACTTTCTTGGCAACCAGAAAGCGGCGCGCTTTGGGTGGCTGTGAATGAACGCGACGAGATTGGAAGCGATTTGGTTCCTGACTATATGACATCCGTCAAAGACGGCGGATTTTATGGTTGGCCCTACAGCTATTATGGCAGTCATGTTGACACACGAGTGAAGCCACAAAACCCAGACCTGGTGGCCAAAGCCATTGTTCCTGATTATGCATTAGGTCCCCATACCGCCTCACTGGGTTTGACCTTTAGTAAAAATGCGGATTTAGGTGCTGCCTTTTCCAATGGAGCTTTTGTTGGCCAGCATGGCTCTTGGAACCGGAAGCCCCGCAGTGGCTACAAAGTAATTTATGTTCCCTTCATTGCGGGTAAGCCTGTAGGGCCGCCTGTTGACGTGTTAACGGGCTTTATAAGCGCAGAGGACAAAGCGCAGGGGCGGCCCGTTGGTGTAGCTATCGATAGTAAGGGTGCTTTATTGGTTGCCGATGATGTGGGCAACAAGGTCTGGCGGGTCACCCGCCAGCCTTGAGATTGCAGCTCGGCTTATGCTGCGTTAGCGCGTTTGGGCAGCACCCAATTTGGCCTTGCGAAATGACAGGTGTAGCCGTTCGGAAATTTTTCCAAATAGTCTTGATGCTCTGGCTCAGCTAGCCAGAAATCTCCAGCTGGAGCCACCTCAGTCACCACTTTCGCCGGCCAGATGCCACTAGCATCCACATCGGCGATGGTGTTGACCGCTTCCAACCGCTGCGTCTCATCAGTGTAATAAATGCCGGAGCGATAAGCCGTGCCCTGGTCATTGCCTTGCCGATTCTTGGTGCTCGGATCATGGATCTGGAAAAAGAATTCGAGCAGTTTGCGATAGCTCATGATTGCGGGATCAAAGTTAACTTCAATGCCCTCCGCATGGGTGCCATGGTTACGATAGGTGGCGTTTTTCACATCGCCACCGGTATAGCCCACGCGCGTCGAAACCACTCCGGGCATCTTGCGGATGAGATCCTGCATGCCCCAGAAGCAACCACCAGCCAAAATAGCTTTTTGAATTGTCATGATAAATCCTCCACTTGGTTTAAATAAGCACCATAACCTTGGGCTTCCATTTCATCTTTTGGCACGAAGCGCAAACTTGCTGAATTGATGCAATAACGCAAGCCACCCTTTTCGCGTGGACCATCATTGAACACATGGCCCAAATGGCTGTCGCCATGGGTGGAACGCACTTCGGTGCGCACCATGCCGTGAGTCATATCCCGCAGTTCATTCACATGCTCATGATCAATCGGTTTGGTGAAACTGGGCCAACCGCAACCGGATTCAAATTTGTCTGATGAGGCAAATAGCGGCTCACCTGAAACGATGTCGACATAGATTCCACTGTCGTGATTGTCCAAATAGGCACCTGTGCCAGGCCTTTCCGTGCCACTCTCTTGCGTCACGCGGAACTGTTCTGGCGTTAATGCGGCGATGGCATCTTCAGTTTTTCTGTAGGTTTTCATTTTTCCCTCTTCTTATGACTTGTCTGAGATAGGTGACACCGCCCCCAGTTCCAAGAGACTAAACAAACTTGTGATAGAACGTGAATATTCGCAACCTCAGCAGCGCACTCCCTTGGGTGAAAGCTTGGCACAAGGTCCTGCTGCTACCAAATGCGCAGACCTATATTAAATTAAATCTCATTCAAAATTGGCAAAAAATGAAACCCATTAAAAAAGCTGTCTTTCCCGTAGCAGGTCTTGGCACAAGGTTCCTGCCAGCAACCAAAGCTATGCCCAAAGAAATGCTCACAGTGGTCGACAAACCGCTGATCCAGATTGTCGTGGAAGAAGCACGTGAGGCAGGCATAGAACAGCTTATTTTTGTCACGGGGCGCAACAAGGGCGTTATTGAAGATCATTTCGACATTCAATACGAGCTTGACGCTACCCTAAGGCAACGTGGCAAAAAGATGCAAATCGATTTGCTGAAGAATGATTTACCAAGTGCGGGGCAAACCAGTTTCACAAGGCAACAAGAACCCCTGGGCCTTGGCCATGCCATTTGGTGTGCTCGAAATTTAGTCGGCGACGAACCATTCGCTGTTTTATTGCCCGACATGATAATGAAATCAAAACAAGGTTGCATCGCCCAAATGCTTCAAGTCTATGAAGAACGTGGTGGCGGCAACGTCATCGCTGTGGAACACGCCCCTTGGGAGCACGTCCATCGCTACGGCGTTGTTGCGCCGACAGACTGGAAAGACAATCATTTCACGATAAAGGACATGATTGAAAAGCCTGCACGCGAAGCCGCACCCTCCAACCTGATAATTTCTGGCCGTTACATTCTTCAACCTGAGATTTTTTCTGAAATTGAAAAACAAAAGCCAGGTGCTGGTGGCGAAATTCAAATCACTGATGCTATGATCAGCTTGATGAAAACGCAGCAATTTCATGGTTTGAAATATCAAGGCCAAACCTTTGACTGTGGCGACAAATTGGGTTTCCTCGCCGCTAATATAACATTCGCCTTGGCCAATCCCGAAATTTCTATTGCAGTTCGAGAAATCTTGCAAAAGGCTTTGAGCGATCACGACGCTTTATCGCAGTCGGACATCAGCGCTGAGTTGAACAGAATTTTGCAGGATATGCGAAGCAAAATCGCACCAGAAATTGACGAGGGCAATATGAGACGGGCCTCTTGATAAGCCAGAGAACATAGAGTTCTATTTACATTGAGTGGCTGTAAGCCGAAATCAAACCTTGTGTTGCAAACTCATCCATAACCTGGCGGGTCATCGAAAGCTGTTCTTGTGTAGTTTGCAACTGTTTTACGAGAACTGCTAAATGATCGTTGAGTATTTTGGTGATCTCGCCTTTACTTTCGACCCCACTTTCAAGTTCAGAAAATGCTTTGATATTGGCGATGCTCACACCTAATTTTCTCATGGCTAATATAACTCTGAGCCTTTCAACATCCTGGTTGAAGTAAATACGAAATTTACCGTGACGCGTGGGCGTTATCAGCTCTTCTCGTTCATAATATCGAATAGTTTTTGGGTTGACATTGAGTCTCTCGGCCAATTCACCGATAAATAGAAAATCTGAACTATCGTTTATCCGCGTGGATTGCTCTGAAAGCTTAGAACGAAACGAACGGAGAATCTCATTTTGAATGCTCAAAATATTCTACCTCTCACATTGTAACAAAATTTTACCGCTTCGGAATGTTTTGAAGTGCTTGAGCCAAAAATCCCGAAAGCATCACGTGTGATATTGAATTTTTTTGCAAAATTCATTTTCATAAAATCACTCTGCAAAAATATGAGGAATTCACAAATTCGTAACTGCTAAAATTAGCAGTCCAAAAAATATATTTTAAAATTTCCAGTAGAGTTGAATTGCACTTGGCACAAAACCTCGAGAAATTTTCTGAGCTTTGACAAATGTGAAGCAGAGACAATTCTTGGTTGGAACAAAGCCACATTGGGCCAGATTGCAGCGTGGTCAACATCGCTCACTAAACCGCACTAAACTGATGGTTGCTTGCGCCGCAGGTGAAAAGGGCTAAAACAATCTAAAGTTTAACAAAAAATAGAATTACTACAAAAATGATGTATTATCACAGCGAAATGTGGCTCAATGCAGCTTAAAGTATATTTATCCGAATTCAAAGAATTTGAACCGACTGCATCAGATTTCGCTTATCAATCGATGATTGGCCAAGCTTGCCGCCAACTTGATGTTGATGATGCGCTGCATCTTGGAATGAACCTAACATCCAAATCTGTCGAAAATACTTACTTTCATTTTGTAACGACGAAATCGAAAAGCTACCGCCGCACAACTTCAAAACCAATAGACCACACTGCCTTTGATTCAGTGGAAAATCAGCTCACTGTCCAACGGGTATTTCCTTCAAATCTTAAAGGCATGCTTTTGCGATTTGAACAATGTGTGAAGTTAACGAACACTCCACGGGCCGAAGAGAGCGGGGTGTCTTCTGTCTTTCTGTTCTCATCATGCAACACAAAATACGCGCTCTTTCCGCGCGCCGTTGATGAGTTTCAGGCAGCAGCTAGAACTTTGCATCAACATATCTCTTTCATTTACCTCCAGCAGAATATTGGCCTGTTCAATTCCAATCTCACAGGAAGAGAGGTTGCTGTCCTTCAAAAAAGTGGCCAAGGTAAAACCTACCGTGACATCAGCGACGATTTAAACATCTCATCGCGCACCGTGCGTTTCTTTTTAGAGAGCGCCCGCCATAAACTGGGCTGCCTCAACACAACCCATGCCGTGGCCACAGCCTTACAACTGGGTTTGATCTAATAGCTGGAAGCCAAAACTCCGCATCCGAATTCGAAGCTTATTAATAAAACGGCATCAAACACGCCAAACCTTACCCTAGGTGGAAGAACGATTCATAATACAAACCATCCCCCTGCTAGAACGACATACACTTCCTGTAAGTATTTGATAATAAATGATTTAATGTAAATCTTTAACTTAATGTTAACCATCAATTGGTTAGCCTAATTCAACGGCAATTGGGCAAAGGGGACGCAAATGATCATAGTTTTGGATAGTCGTTTAGAAGCAGAAACAATGCTATGCCAAGGGCTGAGAAAAGAAGGCCTCACGACGATCAGTATTCAACATCAAGAATTTCCTGAATGGTTCTCGTCGCTTGATAACAACGAAAAGTCGACAATTGAAACAATTGTAATAGGCGATTTTGCCGACCGCATCAGAACGATGAACTTAATAAAATCAAAGTCGAGCATTCCAATGGTCGCTATAAACATTTCAGTCGATATCGAATCAATGCTCAATTCATTCTTGGCTGGTGCCGATGATGTTGTAGGCCAGCACGTTCAATTGCGTGAAATCGCGGCAAGAATTGGCGCTATCAAAAGGCGCCGCTCATCCAATATCGGTCATGTCTCGGTGGGCTCGCTAAAGATCTATTTTGACGGCCGCGATCCAGAGATTGAAGGTGTTGCGTTAGTTTTGCCGAGACGCGAACGCCGCATCATGGAATATCTCGCATCAAACAGAGCCAGACGGGTAAATCGTAGAATGATTTTCAATGCGGTCTATGGTTTGCTGGAAGAGGATGTTGAAGAAAGCGTTGTGGAGAGTCACATTTGCAAATTGCGAAAGAAGCTAAAGGCCATTCTCGGCTTTGATCCGATCGATAATCAGCGATATCTCGGTTACCAACTTATCAATGAGCGAGCAGCCCAGCGATCGGAGGAAAATTCTGAACTTGATTTTGCACTTCGTGGCCAATTGAACCACGAAACGCCCAAATATTTGGCAGCTTAGATCTACAAGAAACGGGTGCCGAAATTGCGTCAATGATCCTTAAGAGAACAGCAATATCTCCTAACAACTTCGGCACCACTATCAGAACTCAGTAGGCACCGCGCCCCGTTAATAACGCACGGAATGTGAGACCAATCAGCAGCAAGTCTGAAAAAACTGTCCGTGAACGAGCATAAGCCAAATCCATGTTGATCATGCGATCAAAGCTAACTTCAGCTCGTCCTGAAACTTGCCAAAGCCCTGTGAGGCCTGGCTTTGTTGCGAGGCGACCCAATGCTTTTGTTGGGAACACTGCCACTTCTTGTGGAAGAGCTGGGCGTGGCCCAACAATAGCCATCTCACCGCGCAACACATTCAAGATCTGTGGCAATTCATCCAATGAAAATCGGCGCAAGATCTTGCCAACCCGAGTGATGCGCGGATCATTCTTAGACTTGAAGCAGATCCCTTTGCGGCCCGAGGTGTGCAAAACAGCCTGTCTTCGCGCTTCGGCATCCATGTACATGGACCGGAACTTATAAATTTTGAAATGTTTTCCATTTTCTCCAACACGAGTCTGATGAAAGAATGCAGAGCCACGACTTTCAAGCTTGATCGCCAGAACAATCATGGCAATTAGCGGCATCAAAGCCACCAAAGCACCTCCTGAGATGACAATGTCTAGCACACGACGAATCCAGCGACTGACAGTGATGCTAAATTTTTGCGACAACCACATAGAAACTATTCGTCCAACAAACGCAGTGTTGCCAAAAATATAGCGCTTGAACATACGTCGAGGCTCAATGGCCAGACGCCATGTCCATTCAAGGCCAAGATTTCGAAGTATAGTTGGTGCGCGCGAAACACGGCCAGACCAAAAATCGAATTGAGCACCCACGCCGAACACAACTTGCGCATTGTTCTGGCGTCGGTTTCTTGCAATCCAAATATCTTGATGCGGAACACCCATAGCAACCAACACAACTTGAGCACCCGAAGCGTTAATCGATTTGATAAGCTCTGATTCCTCTTCGGGTTTGAAAAATCCGTGTTGAGTGCCGGCAATTTTCAAAGAAGGTTCAAGCGAAAGTGCCTTTTCCGCCGCACGCGCCGCGATGCCGGGCTGGCTGCCCAGAAAGAAAACTTTCATCTCTTTGGCCGCGGCAGCTTTGATAATGTGCGGGAATAAATCTGTGCCGTTAAGATTGTCTTTAAATTTTTCGCCAGAAGCTCTCGCCGCCAAATTTAAGCCGGAACCATCAGGTAAAAGCATGCTGGCTTTTGAAAGGGCCCAGCGATAGACACTGTCTTTGGCTGCAATGTTAATGCAATGCGCATTTAAAAATGCCACTGTTTGTCTTCCAGAATTGAAAATTTTTTCAATAGCTTCGTCGCGTGTGGCATTCAGAATATCAAATTGAAATAAATTGAGAGTGTTATTGTTTTTCATTTTTAGCTTCCCGTTGTTTTCTTTTTTTTATACAATGCATCAAGACGCAGAAAAATTTGAGCCCATCAATTGCGCATTTTACGCCGCAAAAAGACTCAAATTCACGCCGAGGATTCCCATTTTTTTCATCCGGCCATCGCAGCTATTCTTCTGACTATGAGGGTTGGTTAAAATAGCCTCTAGAAATTATTAGTAAAAGCTAAGCTTGCGTGAGCTTGGATTAAACATTCACTGTTAGTGTGGCCTCATCGAAGACCGATGATCGCAATGATCTCACGTCGATAGGAGCCCCTATGAAAGTTCTAATTGCTGATGATCATGATTTGGTACGTGAAACTTTGGCAGCCTATCTCATGCGTGAACCGGGAATTGAAGTTTCAACTGCTGCAGATTTTCATGCCGCTGCAAAGCATATTAAATGGGATGGCCAATTTGACTTGGTTCTGTTGGACTATAACATGCCCGGCATGAATGGACTTCATGGGCTAACGAAAGCACTGGAGTTGACGGGGGGCCGGCCTGTCGCAATCATGTCTGGATCTGCCACAAGAAAAGTGGCCGAAGAAGCTCTCAGCGCCGGTGCCATGGGCTTTTTGCCTAAAAGCATGGCGGCACGCTCAGTCATTCATGCCATCCGCTTTATGGCAGCAGGCGAAAAATATGCGCCACTTGATTTCATGTCCGTCAAAGCCAATGCATCTGAAAATTCACTGGAGGCCCGTTTAACAAAGCGAGAAGTGGAAGTTCTCAAAGGGCTGATGCAAGGCAAGTCCAACAAAGAAATCGGCCGCGATATCGAACTTCAAGAAGTGACGGTGAAGCTTCACGTGAAGACTCTTTGCCGAAAAATTAATGCCCGTAATCGCACCCACGCAGCAATGATTGCTAAAGATGAAATGCTGGAATGAAGCTCATCATGGCTAACCTCACCTCTCCATCTAGGATGAATTTATGCCCCTGACCCGGTCTCAGATTCAGCAATTGAGAATGGCAGCCAGACCAACTTTTGCGCATGAATTCAACACGGCTCCCCGACCAAAGTCGAGAGGATTTCTCGGCAAATTGAATCCAATGGGCTTCCTGAGAAAATCAAGAGCAAAAAGTCTCACGGCAGCACGCATATTGCGTGGTGGACAATTGTCAGACTTGGGACGACTTCCCCGTTATTTATTTATAGGCAGTGTTGGCGTCATCGTGACTTGGTTACCAGCAATTGGCTATATAAAATTTGGAGCAATCAGCTATACATCGCATTTTGCACTAATCCTTCCTGGTGCAGGCTCAAATGCTTCTGTAAGCATATCTGAAATCGGGCAGGCCACTTCAAATTCCACTTCGCCCTTTTCTGGTTCTTCGATCAGCCCAACTGTTACCTATAAAAACTTATTGATGTCGGCCAATGTCATTAATGCTGCGGCCCAATCTCTCAATCAAGAGCCGAACACTCTATCGGTTCCCGTCGTGAAATTAGTCGACGAAACCAGCTTCATAACAGTGGAAATGTCGGGCAAGACCTCCAAAATCGCCAGAGATAATGCCAATGCGATCAAGGACGCGTTTTTTGCACAGCTCAATATATTGCGAGAAGATGAGCTGAGAAGACGTGAGGATTCCGTCTCAGAAACTGTTAAAAAATATGGGACTGAGGTGAATTCCATTCGCAGTCAATTCAACGCTCTACAGATCTCCAGCGGGCTCAATTCTATTGATCAGTACAACACGATCGTGAATGCAAATGAAAATCTGAAAGTAAAACTTGCCGACAGTGAAAGCGCTTTAGCCAAAGTCGAGGAATCTTACTCCAGTCTTAAAGATGAACTTGGCCTCTCGCCAGAGGCTGCAGTCATAACAATGAAACTTCATGCAGACCCAGAGTTTACTGTTCTCGTCGATGCCACTGCAAAAGCTGAAGCCGACTATGCCCAGGCCTCTGAACAATTTGGTTCAAACCATCCAAAATTGGTGGATGCCCGAAATAAATATGAAGGATTAAAAAGGGACATGCAGTCAAGAGCTGTTCAAGTTAGCGGCCTCGATTTTTCAAAGTTGCGCAAGCAGATCGATTTTTCGGCAGCAGGCCAAAGATCGACGCTAATGGCGCAGCTCTTACAATTCAACACTGAGCGGCAAGGCCTTGAGGCACAGAACGCAACGTTGCGTTCCCAATTTGACAAACAGCAAAGCTACATCGTTTCGATGGCGCCAATCGTTTCAAAAATGGAAAATATCAA
>JANYHE010000027.1 GCA_025359215.1 Hyphomicrobiales bacterium | reverse complement strand
TTGCAGCACGCCACAACCTCATCATCCACTATGTTTCCAACGCCCATATGCGGCTGCCGTTTGGCGATAATGTGAAACGCATGGTGGTGATGGCAGGGGCGGATGCGGCGGATGATTGGATTGTAGAGCAGGTAGTGCCGAATGACATTGTGGTGACGGCAGATATTCCCTTGGCCGCACGCGCCCACAAAAAGGGCGCAAGAGTGATTTCCAACAGCGGCAAAGCCTTTACCGAAGATTCCATACATATGGCTTTGGCCATGCGCAATTTAATGTCTGACTTGCGTGAAGCAACGCAAGATATGCGCGGCTCCAACGCAGCGTTCAGCCCGCGCGATCGGTCGCAGTTTTTGCAGGCGATGGAAACGGCTATTCAACTGGTAAAACGAAGTGTAGTTTAGGCCACATGCAAGACTATATCACCTCAGCCCTCGCAACGCTTCTTGTCGTTGCCGATCCCTTTTTCCTCAGCGCCATATTCTTGGGCCTCACCCATGATCTTTCAAAAAAAGACCGTAGCGAAGTGGCTATGCGCGGATCAATTATTGCTTTCGTCATCTTGGTGGCAGCAGGCCTTGGTGGTGCGCGGCTTTTGCAATTGCTGGGCATTTCGCTCTCGGCGTTTCGCATCGCAGGAGGGCTGTTGTTGCTATCAGCCGCCGCAGAAATGGTTTTTGACCGCCGTTCTGCCAGACTTCAGGACACGGCAAAAACGGCAATTGATGTGGACCATGTAAAAAACATCGCAGCTTTTCCATTGGCCATTCCGCTGATGGCAGGGCCTGGTGCAATTACCGCCATGATTTTGCTGGCTGGCAAAGCCGATGGTTCCGTGACCATGCTGTGCGCCTTGTTTGCCGTCACCGCCGTCGTCATGTTCGCCTGCTACATTGCGTTTCGCATGGCCGAGCAAATTTCAAAAACCATGGGCATCACCGGTCGCGCAGTGATTTCGCGATTGCTCGGAATTATTCTGGCAGCTCTTGCGGTTCAATTTGTGATTGACGGCATTCGCGCCGTTGTTGCCGCTTAAAAAAGAGGGGATGGACATTGCGTTGCCGTAGGAGCTTCGCGTCCATCCCCTTCATTGACGAAGCAAACTGCTTGCCAAGTTGCACCAGTTGAGATTGTGGAAATGGGAGGATCCAAATCAGTATTGTGCTACGCAATACACACTGCATAAGGCATGCCAGATTCTAGAGTAACTATAAAAATCAAATAAGACCTTGAAATTAAAGTACTAAAATATATCTGAAACGATTGCATTAACATCTTCACAAAACACTTGCGCACATATTTTGTGCATTGCAACATCTAAAAAAGCAGCACTTAAACAGGCTGACTATTTTTTAACCAGTTGGTAAAACGTTGCAATCCTTCCTCTAATTTGTGTTCTTCTTTCAGAAAGCACATGCGCAAAAAGCCCTCGCCACCGGGGCCAAAGGCAGCACCCGGCGCAAAGCCCACATTGGCCTCATCAATAATGCGCATCGTAGTTGTCATTGAGTCCGTCATGCCTTCAATGCCGAAGAACATGTAAAATGCGCCATCAGGGATCGACAGTCGAATTTGCGGAAAATCCTTGAGTGCACTTACCACAGCGTCGCGGTTGGCCTTCGCCTTGGCCACTTGTGCTGCGATGAAGTCTTCACCTTCATCCAAAGCTACGGCGCAGCCGCGCTGCAGAAACACAGGCGTGCCGCTTGTATTATATTGTATAACCCGCTCGATGGTGGGGCCCAAAAACTTTGGTGCTTGCAACCAGCCGACGCGCCAGCCCGTCATGGCCCAATTTTTTGAAAATGTATTGCACAGCAAAAGCTGCTCTTCAGTGTCGCACACATCTAAGAATGATGGAGCACGCGCGCCGCCGTAATAAAAGCGCGAATAAACCTCATCGCCCAAAATCCAAATGCCTGCTTTGCGCGCCGCATCGCGAATGGCGATGAGATCGGCCTTTGTCGCTGTCCATCCCAAGGGGTTCGATGGTGAGTTCAGGCAAATGGCCTTCGTACGTGGTGTAATCGCATCAAACAGGCGGTCTAAATCCAATGCCCATTTGCCATTGGCAAGGGTCATGGGAACTTCAACGGGCTTTGAACCTTGAATGCGAAGCGAGCCTGCATAATTTGGCCAGGCCGGCGTGGGGATGATAATCTCATCGCCTTCGCCTGCAATCATTTGAATGGCAGTTTGAATGGCAGGCATTCCACCACTGGTCACAAAGAAATTATCAGCCTCAAAGGCGCGGCCAAAATGCTTGGTGTGATAACGCGCCAGCGCTCCACGCAATTCCGGAATGCCGCCTTGAAAGGTGTAAAAAGTTTCGCCCTTCAGCAGGCTTTCCGTGGCTGGGCGAGAGAAGGCTTCAGGTGTGGGCAAATTGCCTTCGCCCGACCAAAACGGGATAATTCCGGGTTTGGTGAAACCATACATCGCGGCTTTAACAATGCCGCTATCGGGTTCAGCTTGGGCTTGAGGAGTGAGGGTGTTGAGAATCTGATTCATTCGCAACTATGGCAATAAAAAAACCCGCATGTCCAGCATGCGGGTTTCATAGCGATATGCGTAAACAGCTTACTTCTTCTTGGCAGCAGCAACTGCGGCTGGCGCAGTCAAAGCATCACGGATTTCTTTCAACAACACTTCTGAAGTCGAAGCAGCAGCCGGTGGTGCTGGTGGTTCAGCTTTCTTCAAACGGTTAGAGAACTTCACCAATTGCAAAAGTACAAAGGCAAGGATCAAGAAATTGATAACGATTGTGATGAAGTTACCGTAAGCAAATGTCGCACCGGCTTCTTTGGCCGCGGCCAAAGTTGTGGCTGGTGCACCAGCAAGCTGCGCAAATTTGTTTGAGAAATCTGTGCCGCCCGTAATCCAACCAACAACAGGCATAATTAAATCGCCCACCATCGAGTCAACAATTTTACCAAATGCGCCGCCCATGATCACACCGATAGCGAGATCGAAAGCATTGCCTTTAAATGCAAAGTTTTTAAATTCAGTCCACATAATATAGTCCCCCTTCAAAGGACGCCCCGGCTCCCTGCCAGTAAAAGCGTTGCGGCCTTTTAAACTAGTCGGCGGTAATCCAAAAGCTAAATAATCAAGCTTAATATCCGCGTTGACGGTTCACTAAATTGTGCAATTCTTGGCCTTGTTGGTGGCGCTGTATTTGCTCAAATACATAACGGCAGATGGTTTCAGGATCAGAATC
This sequence comes from Hyphomicrobiales bacterium, assembly GCA_025359215.1. GTDB lineage: Bacteria > Pseudomonadota > Alphaproteobacteria > Rhizobiales > Aestuariivirgaceae > Aestuariivirga. The sequence continues at coordinate 39,762 of JANYHE010000027.1, read as the reverse complement.
CGCTGCCGCATGAGGAGTGATCGTCAATTTTGGTTGAGACCATAAGGGGCTACTACTGGGCAGCGGTTCTTTGCGAAACACATCAAGCGTTGCTGCATAAAGTTCGCCATTATTGAGGCACGTCACAATATCATCTTCTTTCTGCTGCCGCCCGCGACCTGCATTGATCAAGATTGGTGCACCAAAGGGTCCACGCCGCGAAAGCTTTTGTAATAGTGCCCGATTGAGAATGCCATCAGTTTCGGAAGTGGCAGGAAGCAGAGAAACTAAAATATCGGTGCGTGCCAAAAATTCATCAAGCTCCACTTCTGTAAAGCACTCAACACCATCAACAACTTTGCGCGTGCGGCTCCATCCCAAAACTTTGAAACCCATCATGCGCAGTTTATGCGCTGCATCAGCCCCCAAAACACCCATGCCCATAATGCCCACAGTGAGCGCGCTTGCCGCGTGCGTTGAAAAACTGTCCCACACGCCCAATTTCTGATTGGCAGCAATGCGCGCCTGTTGGCGATGGTGCAGCAACACGTGCAGAACAATATATTCACTCATCCGGTTGGTGAGGTCAGGGTCATTCACCCGCACAATCGGAACATCGGGCGGTAATGTTGGGTCACCCAAAATAGCATCCACGCCAGCTCCCAAAGAACAAATGAGTTTGAGATTTGGAAAACTTTTCATCACATCAGCAGGGGGCAACCATGCGGCGGCATAAGTGATGTCCTTTATGCGGCCTGCATTGGGCCACGCTCGCACATCCATTGCAGGAGCCACTTTTTTCATCGCTGCCATCCACACATCAGTTGGCCAAGTGGGCAGCACGAAAACAAAAGCACTCATTGTTTCACAATCCCTTCTGTGGCTTTCAGAGTAAGCGAAGCAGCAATCAAAGCCTTGGTGTAAGGCGTTTGCGGGTTGCTGAATATCTCAGCCGTGGGCCCACGCTCTTCCACCAATCCATTGCGCATCACAATCACTTCATTGGCCAAAGCCCGCACTACTTTCAAATCATGGCTGATAAACAAATAAGCAAGATTGTGTTTCTTCTGTAAGCCCCGCAGCAAATCCACCACTTGCGCTTGAACAGACATATCTAAAGCTGAAGTCGGCTCATCCAGCATGATGAATTTCGGTTCAAGTGCGAGTGCGCGCGCAATAGCAATGCGCTGGCGCTGGCCCCCTGAAAACTCATGGGGGTATCGATCCATTGTCGAGGAATCCAGCCCCACTTCCTCCAGCGCTGTGGCCACGCGCGCGCGGCGATCTGCAGAGGTCATATCAGGGTTTTGAATGCTCAAGCCTTCTTCAACAATTTGCAAAACTGAAAGGCGAGGGCTGAGCGATCCAAATGGATCTTGAAACACCACCTGCATATCCTTGCGCAAAGGCCGCATGGCTTTTGCGTTGAACTGGTCAATGCGCTGGCCCTTATAATTGATCTCACCTTGCGAAGAAAGGAGCCGCATAATGGCAAGTCCTGTGGTGGTTTTGCCTGAGCCTGACTCCCCCACAATGCCCAGCGTCTGCCCCGCCCGCACGATGAGATCAAGACCATCCACCGCTTTAATGTGGCCCGTCAGGCTGCGGAAGAATCCGCGCCGGATGGGAAACCACACTTTGAGATTTTTGGTTTCAACAATGCTTTCGGCATGTGAATCAGCCGCAGGGGGCAGCCCCTTGGGCTCGGCCGCCAGCAGCATTTTCGTATAAGCATGTTGTGGATTGGCAAATACGCCGCGCGCATCACCGCGTTCTACAATCTTGCCCTTCTGCATCACGCACACGGTGTCTGCCATGTGGCGCACAATGCCCAGATCATGGGTGATGAGCAGCAGCGCCATGCCAAATTCTTTTTGCAAGTCCTTCAGCAGTTTTAAAATCTGCGCCTGCACTGTCACATCAAGAGCCGTAGTCGGTTCATCAGCGATGAGAAGATCAGGCTTATTGGCCAGCGCCATGGCAATCATCACGCGTTGACGTTGCCCACCTGAAAGCTGGTGTGGATAATCTTGCAGACGCGTTGACGCTTCTCGAATTCCAACTTTTTCCAGAAGCTCAATAATTTTGACTCGTGCAGCTTGGCCTTTGATGCCCTGATGCAGCTCCAGAATTTCACCAATCTGCTTTTCCACAGAGTGCAGCGGATTAAGCGAGGTCATGGGCTCCTGAAATATCATGGTGATGCCATTGCCACGCACTTTGCGCAAATTGGCTTCATTGGCCGTGAGCAAATCTTGGCCAGCAAAGATAATTTCACCCGATGGGTGCGAGGCGGCAGGATATTGCAGCAGCTTCAAAATCGACAATGCTGAAACAGATTTTCCTGACCCAGACTCCCCCACCAGAGCCAATGTCTCGCCTTTATTTAAAGAAAATGAAACATGGTCAACCGCTACATTTTTGCCAAAGGACACGGAGAGATCTTTAATATCAAGAAGAATTTCACTCATACGAAAGTCTTCCGAGGGTCAAGCGCATCACGCACTGCTTCGCCGATGAACACCAGCAATGTGAGCATGGTGGACATGAGCAGAAATATTGTAAAACCAAGCCATGGCGCTTGAATGTTATTCTTGCCTTGGGCCACCAGTTCACCAAGCGACGGCGAACCCGGCGGCAGGCCAAAGCCCAAATAGTCCAGCGCTGTCAGCGTGGTCACTGAACCAGCAATCAGGAACGGCATAAACGTGACAGCGGAAATCATGGCGTTGGGCAGCAAATGTTTGAACATGATTTTGAAATTCGAAAGCCCCAGTGCCCGCGCCGCCCGCACATATTCAAAGTTCCGTGCACGGAGGAATTCTGCACGGATAAGCCGCACCAGCCCTGTCCACGAAAATAGAACCAGAATGAAAAGTAACAACCAGAATGTGGGTGTCACAAAGGCTGCAATAATAATCAGCAAATAAAGCGTAGGCATGGATGACCAGATGTCGATGAAGCGCTGGAAAATCAAATCGGTCCAGCCACCATAATAGCCCTGCACCGCACCAGCAGCGATGCCGATGACGGATGAGAAGAATGTGAGGATCAAACCAAAGGCTACAGAAACACGGTACCCATAAAGCAGGCGCGCCACCACATCGCGGCCTTGATCATCAGTGCCCAGCCAATTCATATTGCCACCGATACATTGCGCATCGGCAATCTTTTGCGGATATTTAGCGCAAGCCACATCTTTGGAAAGTGACGATGCCGGAGGCGAGGGCGCTGGCAAGGGCAGTTCGGTGTTCACAGTGTTGTAAGAATAATGAATGGGCGGCCACACCATCCAACCATTGGCAGAGATCTCATCAAGATTCACAGGATCACGAAAATTGGTTTTGGCCAAGAAACCACCAAATTTCGATTCTGGATATTCAACCAAAGTGGGGAACAGAAGCTCACCCTTATAAGAAGCAAGAATCGGCCGATCATTGGCGATGAGCGGCGCAAACAGTGTGAGCATAAACAGCCCAAAGAAAATCCAGAACGACCAGAAGCCACGGCGATTTGCTTTGAAAAGGGCCCAGCGTCTTTTGTTGAGAGCGTTCATAAATCCCGCGCCTCAAAATCGATGCGGGGGTCAATCCATGTGTAAGTGAGATCGCTGATGAGGGCCACAACAAGGCCTATCAATGTGAAAATATAAAGGCTGGCGAACACCACCGCATAGTCACGGTCGAGCACGGATTTATAGGTGAGATAGCCAAGCCCATCCAGCGAAAACACCTGCTCAATCAAAAGCGAGCCAGCAAAAAATGCGTGCAGAAATGCACCCGGAAAGCCAGAGATCACCAGCAGCATGGCATTGCGAAACACATGGCCATAAAGCACTTTGTTTTCGGTGAGGCCTTTGGCCCGCGCGGTGGTTACATATTGCTTGCGAATTTCATCGAGGAAGGAATTCTTGGTGAGCAACGTCATGGTGGCAAAACTGCCAATGCCAATCGACACCAACGGCAACACCAAGTGCCAAGCATAGTCTTTAATTTTGCCCCAGATTGAAAGATCAGAAAAATTATCAGAGGTGAGCAGGCGCAACGGAAACCAATTGTAATAGCTGCCACCAGCAAAAACGATGATGAGGAAAATAGCCAGAATAAATGATGGAATGGCATAGCCAATGCTGATGACGGCAGAAGTCCAAATATCAAACGACGTTCCATCTTTAATGGCTTTGCGAATACCCAAAGGAATTGACACCGCATAAGTGATAATCAAAATCCACAAGCCCAACGAAATCGACACCGGTAGTTTTTCAGCAATCAACGACAGCACCGACTTCGAACGGAAATAACTATCGCCAAAATCAAACCGCGCATAGTTGCTGATCATCAACAAAAACCGTTCGCCCGGTGGTTTGTCAAAGCCAAATTGTTTTTCCAGCTTCTTGATAAATTCAGGATCAAGCCCCTTGGCACCACGATAATTGCTGGTGTTCTTATCGCCCAAATTTTCCGTGCCACCGCCATTCAGCCGCGCATCGGCGTCTCCACCATTGCCTTCCATCTGGGCTATGATTTTTTCAACCGGCCCTCCCGGAACAAATTGAATAACAGCAAAAGTCAGTAACATCACGCCCAGCAAAGTGGGGATCATGAGCAGCAGCCGTTTGAGAATATATGAACCCATCAGCCAGCATTTACTTTCTTGGCTTTGGCCTCGTCCCACCACCATGTAGTTGGAAAACCGTCACTGAAATCAGGCGTCACATCTGGCTTGCCGAAACGGTTCCAATAGGCAATGCGCTCATAAGGAATGAACCAATGCGGCACCATATAATAACCCCAGATCAAAGCGCGGTCTAACGCCCGGCACGCCGTGACCAGCGCTTTGCGATCCTTCGCAAAAATCACCATGTCAATCAGCGCATCAATGGCCTGATCTTTAATTCCAGCATAATTCTGGCTGCCAGTTTTGCCTGCGGCTTCCGAGCCCCAGAAATAACGCTGCTCATTGCCGGGTGACAAGCTCTGCGGGAAGCTTCCCGAAATAATATCGTAATCAAAATTTTCCAGAAGCTTCTGGCTTTGGGCCGAGTCGATGGTGCGAATAGTCGTTGTGATGCCCAACAGTTCCAGCTGTTCTTTATAGGGAAGCGCAATACGCTCAAACAAAGGAGAATCGAGCGTGAAAGTCACACTCAGAACTTCACCTGCTGCATTCTTCAAAATATTTTTGCCATCTTGCTGCGTGACGTTCCACCCCGCCTCTGCCAGAAGTTTTGAAGCCGCCCGCAAATTAGCGCGTCTTGTGGTGGCATCTGTGTTCACGGGGTTCACATATTCCGTGGTGAACACTTCGGCAGGCAATTTATCTTTGAGAGGTTCCAGTAAAAGCATTTCCTCAGGCGAGGGCAGGCCCTTGGCTTCCATTTCAGAATTATTAAAGAAACTGCGTGAGCGCGTATATTGTCCGTAGAACAAATTCGCGTTTGACCATTCGAAATCAAATGCCAGATTAAACGCCTTGCGCACCCGCACATCTTGAAATTTAGGGCGACGCAAATTCAGCACCCAAGCTTGCATGCCGTTTACTTTTTTGAGTGTAATTTTATCTTTCACACAGCGACCATCTTTAATGGCCGGAAAATCATAGCCCGTGGCCCAAGCCTTGGAACTGCTTTCCAAATTGAAATCATATTGGTCACCTTTAAAGGCTTCAAAGGCCACAATTTGATTTTGAAAATAAGTGTAAATCAGCTCATCGAAATTATCTTGGCCCACATTCGCAGCCAAGTCTTTGCCCCAATAATCTGGAACCCTTACCAAAGTGATCGACGATCCGGGCTTCACATCCTTAAATTTATAAGGGCCAGAGCCCAACGGAATTTCAAGTGTTGATGCGGTAATATCGCGGGGTTTTCCGTCAGCGCCGTTGGCCGTCCACCAATGTTTGGGCAACACCGCAAGCTGGCCCACAATGGCTGGAAGCTCTCGGTTGTTTTTCTCAGTAAACGTAAACGTCACTTCATGTTCGCCCGTCTGCTCGGCTTTAGCCACGTTCTTATAATAGGCAGCGCTGGTGGTCAGGTTGGTTTTGACAGTGTTGAAACTCCAAACCACATCTTCTGGCGTGATAGCCTTGCCATCATGAAACTTAGCTTCGGGGCGCAGGCGAAATACGGCGGATGACACATCGTCAGGATGATAAATACTTTCGGCAATCAGTCCATAACGGGTGCCGGGTTCATCAAGCGAATCCTTCATCAAAGTCTCAACAACGGAAACACTCGTGGCATCGCCCTTCAATGAATAGGGATTAAGTGAATCAAATGTGCCGAGAACTTTTTGGCGAAGTTTACCTCCCTTAGGTGCTGTCGGGTTCACATAATCAAAATTCTTGAAGTCAGCTTTATATTTCACATCGCCAAACAGGCTTATGGCATGGGTGAAAACTCTATCATCAGCCCAAGCCGGTGCGAACCGCAGCAGGGGCGACAGGCTGGCAAGTTTGAGAATCGTGCGGCGATTAGTCATGAGCGCGGTTCCATATGATTCGTGTGCAGGCCTCTTATCTCAGGTGTAGGCCCAAAAGAAAACACCGGTCACTTTCGCAACCGGCGTTTAAGCATGCTACCAATTCCAAAAATCAAGGCTTAGGGAATGGCTTTGGTGAATCCGACAAGGACGCCAGATAAGCAATCACATTGGCGCGCTCTTCATCTTTTTTAATGCCCGCATAACTCATCTTGGTGCCTTTGATGAACTCCTTTGGGGCGATCAACCATGTGTTCAAAGACTCATAGTCCCAATTTTTGCCAGCCTTTGCTTTAAAGCCTTCGGAATAAGTAAATCCGGCAACTGAACCAATCGGGCGCTCAACAACATCCCATAAAGCCGGACCCACTTTGTTGGCACCGCCCTTTTCAAAATTATGACAAGCAGCACAAGCCTTGGCCGTGGCCATGCCTTTTGCAGGGTCAGCTTTGGCAAGCAACGCCGCAATCGGAACTGCTGCAGCCACAGGGGCGCCTGCAGCACCTGCTGCGGGTTGGGCGTCGGCCACTTCAATATTCATGCCGGGCTTTTCTGGGGCTTCCGTGCGAAACACTTCGCCACCCAAATTCTTCAAGCCCAGAACTAAAAGACCTGTGGCCAGAACGGCACCCGCGATTTTATTAAATTCCAAACTTTCCATAGAAATTGCGCAGCCTCATAAACATTTCATGCGGGCTGGAAACTAATGGTTTCGCTCTCACGCCGCAATAACTATAAGGGAAGTTGAACAATTTGCCGCGCCCCCACTTAAAGCCATGATAGAACAACACAATACCATCGTTATCATCCCCGCCCGCATGGCGTCCACACGCCTGCCAGGCAAGCCCTTGGCAGATATTCATGGTGTGCCCATGATTGTGGAAGTGTGGAAACGCGCCATTGCCGCCAATATTGGTCATGTGCTGGTGGCCGCCGCCGAAAATCAAATCGCTGAGGCAATCCGTGCCGCTGGTGGCGATGCCATGACAACCGAGCCCCGCCTGCCTTCAGGTTCAGACCGGATTGCGGCAGCGCTGGCCTTGCGCGACGGCGTTAAGAAATTTCAATATGTGATCAATTTGCAAGGCGATCTGCCAACCATCGATCCACTATCCATAAGGCGGTGTTTGGCTGGCCTGACGAATGACAGTGTTGATATTGCCACGATCGCCGCTCAAATTAGTGATGAAGCCGATGTGGCCAACCCCAATATAGTGAAAGCCATTGCTCCCTTAGAAGGGGAGCGCGAAGTGGCTTATGCGCGGGATTTTTTGCGCGTTATTGATCCTGAAATGCAAGCTCCATTCTGGCATCACATCGGAGTCTATGCTTACCGCCGCGCCTCGCTGGAAAAATTTGTGTCCTTGCCAGTGAGCACCCGTGAGAAAAACCGTTCGCTGGAACAAATGCGCGCTCTTGATAATGATATGAAAATTGCCGTGGTTAAGGTCGATACCGTGCCACTGGGCGTAGACACTCCCGCCGATCTCGAAATGGCCCGGCGCCTGCTCAAGGACCAAAAATGACAAAACCTAAAATTTCTTTTCAAGGCGAGCTTGGCGCCAATTCGCATATTGCCTGCTTGGAGGCCGCCCCTGATTATGAGCCAATGCCCTGCCGCACCTTTGAAGATGCGTTTCAAGCGGTGAAAGATGGCACTGCCAGCTTGGCTATGATTGCCATTGAAAACACCACCGCGGGCCGTGTTGCCGATGTGCACCACCTTTTGCCGGATTCTGGCCTGTCGATTGTTGGTGAACATTTTTTGCGGATTGAATTCCATTTACTGGTAGTGAACGGCGCTCAACTTTCAGATTTGAAAGAAGCCCACAGCCATGTTCACGCCCTTGGCCAATGTCGCAAAGCCATTAAAAAACACAAACTGATTGCTGTCGTGGCTGGCGACACCGCCGGAGCAGCGCGCGAACTGGCTGAGTTGGGCGATAAAACCCGCGCAGCCATTGCAACCAAATTGGCAGCTGAGATTTATGGCTTGAATATTCTTGAACATAATATTGAGGACGAAGACCACAACACCACGCGCTTTGTCATCCTCTCAAAAAAGCAAATTGAAGTTGCAGCTGGTAATGGCCCCGTGGTCACCAGCTTTGTTTTTCGGGTCCGCAATGTGCCAGCAGCACTCTATAAAGCCATGGGTGGTTTTGCCACCAATATGGTGAACATGACCAAGCTTGAATCTTATCAAATTGAAGGCCAGTTCAGCGCCACGCAGTTTTATGCCGAGATTGAGGGCCACCCTTCAGACCGCAGCGTGAAACTGGCAATGGAAGAATTGGCTTTTTTTACCAGTTACACAAAGATGCTTGGCACTTATCCCGCCAGCCCTTACCGTGCTGAAATCGCTAAAAAACTAGAGGCTTGAACCAAAATAAGCTTCAATAATGCGGCGATAAATTCGCGCCGTTGCTTTCAGCTCTTCCACATCAATGCGTTCATCCACTTGGTGAATGGTGGCATTGGTCGGGCCAAACTCTAAAACTGGGCAATAGTCTTTAATAAAGCGCGCATCTGACGTGCCACCGGATGTGGATAGTTTTGGCAGCAGCCCCGTCTCCTGCTCCACAGCATCTTGCACCAGCCCCACAAAACTTCCCGGCTCCGTGATGAAGGCTTCGGCTCCCTCATTGATCACAACAGTCCAACGGCCACCCAATTCTGCTTTCACAGTTTCGATGTGACCATCCACCCAGCCGCGCAATGAGTCATAATTATGCTCAGTTGAAAATCGAATATTAAATTTGGCAGTCGCTCGTGCGGGCACCACATTGGTGGCTTTGTTATTCACATCAAAACTGGTAACGGCCAGAGTTGAAGGGTCAAAATAGTCGTTACCTTGGTCCAGCGCCGTTGAAGAAATGCGGTCCACCAAACGGGCCAGTTTGTGAACGGGATTATCCGTTTTATTAGGATAAGCCACATGGCCTTGTTTGCCCTCAACTGTAACAATGAAGCTGAGCGAGCCGCGCCTGCCGATTTTAATCGTGTCGCCCAGCGCATCCACGCAAGTAGGCTCACCCACCAAGCAATGGTCCGGCACATGGTGAAACTTTTTCATCCACTCCAGAACTTTTACAGTGCCATTGATAGCCGGGCCTTCTTCATCGCCCGTAATTAGAAACGAAATGCTGCCCGCAGCTTTCGGATTTTCTTTTAAATAGTCAGTGGCCGCCGCTGCAAAAGCCGCAACAGATCCTTTCATATCCGTAGCACCGCGGCCATAGAGCTGGCCATTGGCAATCACCGCGCCAAAAGGCGGCTGTGTCCAATCGGCCTCATCGCCAACCGGAACCACATCGGTGTGTCCGGCAAAGCAAAGATGAGGAGCTTTGGTGCCATAGCGCGCGAATAAATTATCAATATCCGGCGTGTCCTCATCTTTGAACACCAAGCGATGACAGCTGAACCCAGCTTGTGACAATAAATTTTCGAGGGTGCCCAACGCTCCGGCGTCCAACGGAGTCACCGAAGGGCAGCGAATAAGGTCTTGCAGAATTTGAACAGGGTCGGCTGATGTGTTTTTCATAGCTCACGCAGGTTTTCGAATTTTATAAATTCCCACATCGACAATACCCTCAGCAAACCCTGCTTCGCAATAACACAAATAAAGCGTCCAAAGTTTGCGAAAGCGCTCATCAAATCCCAGCGGAATAATTTTGGGCCATGCTGCTTCAAATCGTAATCGCCACTGCCGCAAAGTTTCAGCATAGCTTTGCCCGAAACATTCAAATTTTTCGAGCAGCAACCCAGCCTTTTGCGCGTGCTCGCGCATCAGGTCTTTTGTCATCAACATGCCACCTGGAAAAACATAGCGTTGAATAAAATCCACACCGGAACGGTAGGACTCGAAGTTTTGTTCAATAATCGTAATGCCCTGCACAGCAGCAGCACCGCCGGGTTTCAACCGATTATAGAGTGTTTTGAAATAAGCTGGCCAATGCGGTTCGCCCACGGCTTCAATCATTTCGATGGAAGCGATGGCGTCGAACTGGCCTTTGGTATCGCGGTAATCTTCAAAATGAAAACTCGCCTTGTCGTTCAATCCCGCATCCTTCAGCCGCGTTTGCGCATAAGCCAGCTGCTCTTTTGAAAGTGTAATGCCATGCACTTCGGCACCGGCCTTTGCAGCTTCTTCAGCAAAACCACCCCAACCGCACCCAATTTCCAAAACCTTTGAGCCACGCTTAACTTCGGCCATCTCCATCACGCGGTGATATTTCTGGCGTTGTGCTGCCTCCATACTATTGGCATGCCCATCAAATATGGCTGATGAGTAAGTCATGGTGTCGTCAAGCCAGAGTTTATAGAACTCGTTGCCCAAATCATAATGAACAGCAATATTGTCTTTTGAACCATCTTTGGAATTGTCGCGCTTCTTGTGCCACAGCTTATCCATAAGACTCGGAAAGAATAGACCAGTTGAAGCCCGGTCCAGCCCTGAACGGTTTTGCAAATAGAAGCGAAAAAACGCAGTGGGGTCGCGGCTTTCAACATCACCCGCCAAATAGCGCTCAAAGAATCCAAGCTGGGCACGGCGGATGCCAGCCCACACCACGCTGAAATTGTGCAAAGTTAGGTCGGCTTTTTCGCCGGGGTTCTGACCGCCCAGCACAATCATCTGGCCAGAAGGAAGCGTGAGCTCAAGCGAGCCTTTAAAGTCTTTCGGCAGCAAGCGTTTTGCCGTTGCCACAATGAGCCGTCCAAGTAAGCCGTCTTCCATTTTTAAACCTTTACGCATTACGATTGAACTTTGAGACCCTTGAGCCAAAGTTTCAAGGCCTCAAAATGGATCGCCGCAACAACCTTTAACGTCATCAGAGGATAAGAGAAAAATATGGCAAGCAGATTACGATCATTCAGCTCTTCGCGCTTTGCTGAAAAATAGGCATTCAGCGTTGGGCCATCAGGTGTTGTTAATGCCACCCCCACGCTCACGCGGTCAGTGGGCGGTGAAGCCCGCAGCCCATAATGCCCTTCGATTTTATTGAAGGGCGAGACATAGAATGTCTTTTCAGTTTGAAAGTAGTTTGGTTGATCGATTTCAATTGCATCGGTCACATAAGTGTGGCGGCCGCCAAATGTGTTGTGAACTTCATAGATCATCAGCCGCGTGCGGCCTTCCGCATCAACGCAAAAAAAGGTGCTAAGCGGATTGAAAACAAACCCAAGCAAACGCGGGTAACACAACATGAAAATGTGCTTCACATCTTCTGTGCCAGCCTTACCTCTCACCAAATCCCAAACAAATGCGCTGATGGCTTTGCCCTCACCATGGTCACGATCATGAATGCTGAACAGGTTGAAACGATTATGTGACAAAAACCACAGGTGTTTAGGAACAGCGTCCACATCAACAAGCAGCGCTGCAACTTCATAACTCAGCCGGTGCGAAACGGGGCGCAAACGCTGGTGCGTAACTGTGCCACGATAAATGCTGGCAAGCGGCATTACCATGTCACTCGGCCGCCTGCGCCCATGATTTCGACAATTCCTTCATTGAATTGCCGGTGTAAATGCGCGACGATTCTTCGGCCACATTCCACGGCCTGCGCACCCCGCCCAATTGCTCGGCAACGGCAAGACCCGCTTGCAAACCATCCTCGTGAAAACCTGCCCCAAACCATGCCCCACAAAACCACGTATTCTGCTGGCCTTGCAAGCTCCATAAATGCTTTTGCGCGTGCAAAGTTTGGGGTGTAAAAATCGGGTGGCGATAAATGAAGGTGCCATCAAGTTTGGCTGCTTCCGGTTCAACCAAAGGATTAAGCGAAACGAAATGCTGCTCGCTAGATTTGAGGTTCTGTAACTCGTTCATCCAATAGGTCACACTCACTTGACCATTTTCAGATCCCATGTAATTCCAAGACGACCAAAAGCGCTTGGCCTTGGGCATAAGATTTTTATCGCGGTGCAAAACAGCGCAGTTCTTGCTGGTTTTGAAATGTTGCAGCAGTTCATGTTCGGCAGTCGTGGGCTTTGCCAACAAGCTCAAGGCTTGGTCACCATGCGTTGCCACAACAACATGGTCAAAGCGTTCGGAATAATCATGGGGCCCGTTAACAATAACGTGTTGCCCCAGTCGCTCGATCGATTTTATAGCTAGTCCAAGGCGAACATTAAACTTGCTATCGGCAAGAAGTTTTTCAACATAGCTGCGCGATCCACCCGAAACAGTTCTCCACTTCGGTCTGGTTCCCAAATTGAACAGATTATGATTGGCGAAAAACTTAACGAACGCATTAAAGGGATACTGCGCCATATCCGCTGGCGTTGATGACCATATGGCCGCAGCAATCGGCAAAATGTGCTGGTCAACAAAGCTTTGAGAATAACGTTCTTGCCGCAAATATTCACCCAGTGTCATTTCGTTATCGACGGTGGCATTTTGGGCTGTGCGGTAAAAGCGCGTGAGATCATAAAGCAAACGCCACTGCTTGGGGCTCACCCATTGTGCCGCTTTACCCAATAAATGACCAATACTGTGCCCGCTATATTCATAAGCGCCATTCATGTTTGAAACCGCGAAAGACATTTCAGTTTCTTCATAGGCAGCGTCAAGGTAATCCAACAGCGCAACAAAATTTGGATAGGTCTGCGGATTGTGCACAATGAACCCCGTGTCCACGGCAACTGATTTGCCTGAAGCTTCAGTCACATCAACGGTATTGGAGTGTCCACCGATTCGGTCTTCGCTTTCGATCAGTGTCACAACATGGCGTTGCGATAGTGCCCATGCGCAAGCAAGCCCGGATATTCCTGAACCGATGACAGCAATTTTGAGAGAAGACAAAAGACGACATTCCTTATTTCATACGCGTCATTCAACGGGTGATATTGCGTGTTGGATCAACTATTTCACCCTTAAGATCACGGAAATAGAAATTGACGGACTGCAACCACCGTGCGAGCATGTGACACAACCCTGTGGTCAATGACAGGCTAATAAGAATATATTTTGGGACGATCAAGGAGAAGACGACAATGAATGAATTTGAACATAAACTTTCAATGGCTAAGAAAGCTGTGGGTCTGGGCAAGTTGTCCCGCCGCGATTTTATGGCCTTTACCATGGCATCGGGCATGACATTGTCTGCTTCGCAACTGATGTTTGCGCAAGCAGCCCGTGCTGAAGCCAAAAAGGGCGGCACTTTTAAGGCTGGTATTGGCCACGGCCAAACCACAGACTCGCTGGATCCAGCAACATGGTCAAACGGTTTCACATTCGCATTTGGTAAGTCTGTCATGGGCGCGCCCTTGGTGCAAGTGAACGACAAAAACGTGGCCGTGCCCCATGTAGCTGAAAGCTTTGAGCCTTCAAACGGCGCTCAAAAGTGGGTTTTCAAAATCCGCAAGGGCATCACATTCCATGATGGTCGTTCGCTCACAGCTGATGACGTTGTAAACACTATCAATTATCACATTGGCGCTGATTCAAAGTCACCAGCCAAGTCGGTTCTGTCCTCCGTCACCTCAGTGAAAGCTGATGGGCCTGACACAGTTATATTTGAATTGAAAGGCGGCAATGCCGACTTCCCGTTCTTGCTCACTGATTATCATTTGTCGATCTACCCATCGAAAGATGGCAAGATTGATTTTGCTGCTGGCATCGGCGCAGGCCCATATAAAATGAAGAGCTTCGAACCCGGCGTGAAGTTGGTGGGCGAACGCAACGAAAGCTACTTCGGCACAACTTATTTCGACTCAATCGAAATGCTGTCGATCGTCGACGTTGCAGCCCGCACCAATGCTTATCTTGCAGGCGAAGTGGACTTTATTGACCGCGCCGACTTGAAGACCATTGATATGTTGAAGGGTGCTCCAAACACTGAGCTTTATAATGTGTCTGGTTTCGCTCACTATACAGCACCAATGCATGTTGATACCAAGCCGTTCGACAATCTCGATGCCCGCACAGCTTTGAAGTATGCAATCAACCGTCAAGAACTCGTAGACAAGATCTTGTTTGGCTATGGTTCACCCGGCAACGATGATCCTATTTCTGCTGCCATGAAATATGCTATCAACCCAGCCCCAGTTTATTCTTATGATCCAGACAAAGCCAAGGCTCTGTGGAAGAAAGCTGGCATGGAAGGCCAGAAGGTTGATCTCTCTGCTTCCGATGCAGCCTTTGCTGGCGGCGTGGACACCGCACTTTTGATGGCTGAACAAGCCAAGAAAGCGGGCATTGAAATCAATGTGATTAAAGAGCCAAACGACAGCTATTGGGATAACGTCTGGCTCAAAAAGCCATGGTGCCTCTGCTATTGGGGTGGCCGTCCGGTGGCTGATATGTTCTTGTCAGTTTCTCTGGCTGCGGATGCTGCTTGGAACGACACACATTGGAAGAATCCACGCTTCAACGAGCTGCTGCTTGCAGCGCGCGCTGAAACTGATGAAACAAAGCGTGCTGCGCAATATGCCGAAGCCCAACAGCTGGTGCATGATGACGGCGGTCAGATCGTTCTGATGTATAATAACTTCGTGGGCGCACTGAACACAACTGTGGGCCACAACACATTCAACTCCGACTTCGACCACGATGGTGGTTACATGTATGAGCGTTGGTGGAAAGCATAAGCTTTACACTTTAAGACTTACAAAGAACCCCGTCAGGAAACTGGCGGGGTTTTTTCTTTTATGACGTTTTCATTAGGACTCTTGCCCAACTCTCTGCTAGGTTTTTTATAACGAGCCAAAAGAGCTTGAAGGGAAATTGGGGAAGACGTTTATGCATCCAGTATTAAAAACCGTGTTGCAACGATTGGGCTTAGGCGTGCTCACTCTCTTTGCTGTTTCGATTATCATTTTCTCCTCGTTGCAAATGTTACCGGGTGGCTATGCTCAAAATATTTTGGGCCAAGGTGCCACACCTGAAACTGTAAAGAATTTCAACCACGAGCTTGGGCTCGATCGTCCCGCCTATGTGCGCTATGTGGAATGGATCGGCAATGCCGTGCAGGGGGACTTTGGTAACTCTTATTCCGGCACAACAGGCACTATCAAGCGCAGCGTGTCGGCGATTATTGCACCGCGCCTTTATAATACATTTTTTCTGGCCGCGATGGCCGCAGTAGTTGCCGTTCCACTGTCTTTATTGCTTGGCGTGCTGGCAGCCCTTTACCGAAACTCTTGGTATGATCGGATTGTGAATTCAATCACCTTGACCACAATTGCCATGCCGGAATTCTTTATCGCTTATTTGCTCATGTTCTTCTTTGCTGTGAAGCATCGCTGGTTTTATTCTCTCTCAACCGTAAGCGAGTCGACCTCGTTTTGGGAGCATGTCAACCGCGCCACGCTGCCTGCTTTGACCATGACCCTCGTCATCATCGCGCATATGATGCGCATGACAAGAGCCTCCATCATCAATCTTCTCGCCAGTCCCTATATTGAAATGGCGCAGCTGAAAGGCGTTTCAAAGTCACAAGTCATTCTGCGCCATGCCCTGCCCAATGCATGGGCTCCGATTGCCACAGTTATAGCCTTTAATCTCGCCTATCTCGTTGTAGGCGTGGTGGTCGTGGAAGTCGTTTATGTCTATCCCGGCATTGGCCAGATGATGGTTGATGCCGTGTCCAGCCGTGACATGCCAGTGGTGCAAGCCTGCGCATTGATTTTTGCGGCCACCTATATTCTGCTCAATCTCCTTGCTGATATTGTTTCCATCACAACCAACCCAAGATTGTTGCATCCAAAATGAGCACAGACACAACAGCCCCCTTACGCAATATCAAAGCGCGCCGCACAACACTTGAAAACATTGTGCGCAATCTCAAAACTGCACCAGTCAGTGCGTGGTTTGGCATGATTGTCATTTTGATCTATGCAATTTTTGCAATTTTTGCCCCGTGGCTCGCTCCCCACAGTGAAAATGAAGTGATTGGCAAAGCTTACGAGCATGGCAGTTCGCTTGCTTTGCTCGGCACCGATCAAATTGGTCGCGATCTTTATTCACGGTTGATTTATGGTGCCCGCAACACAATTGGCATTGCCGTTATCACGACGCTGGTTTCCTTTCTGGTGGGTGGTTCGCTCGGTGTTTTGGCGGCCTTGAAACGAGGCTGGCTCGATCAAGGTGTCTCTCGCGTTGTCGATGCTTTTCTGGCCATTCCGGTTTTGATTTTCGCTTTGATGATGTTGGCCGTTGTTGGCAAAAGCGTTGTCAACCTCATCATCATTCTGGCTTTGCTGGATGCAACGCGCGTGTTCCGCTTGTCGCGCGCTGTGGCGCTCAATGCCGTGGTCATGGATTATGTTGAATCTGCCAAACTGCGCGGAGAAGGCATGGGCTGGATTGTGTTCAAAGAAATTGTGCCAAACATTTTGCCGCCTTTGATCACCGAATTTGGCCTGCGTTTCTGCTTTGTGTTTCTCACCATTTCAGCACTCTCGTTTTTAGGTGTTGGTGTGCAACCACCCACGGCCGATTGGGGCTCTATGGTGGCCGAAAACAAAACCCTCATCACCTTCGGCAATCCCGCACCGCTTTATCCTGCTGCGGCCATTGCGCTGCTCACAGTGGCGGTGAACTTTGTGGTCGATTGGTTCTTACATAAAACTTCGGGGCTGCGCGATGGCAAGTGATATCAAACGCGTCAAGGGCGATGTGCTGCTTGAAATTAAAAACCTCGTCATTGATGGCAAAAGCGATGATGAATGGAAGCCCATTATCAGGGGCATTGATCTCACCCTCAAGCGCGGAGAAGTGTTGGGTCTGATCGGTGAATCTGGTGCAGGCAAATCCACACTGGGCCTTGCCGGAATGGGCTATGCGAGACCCGGCTGTCGTATAACCTCAGGAACAATTAATTTTGATGGCATAGATTTGGTTGCCGCATCAGAAGAAACTCGGCGTGGTCTCTGGGGCTCACGCATTGCCTATGTGGCCCAAAGTGCTGCCGCTTCGTTCAACCCCGCTCATCATATTATTGACCAAACCATTGAGACAGCGGTTGGCCACAATATCATGACACGTGAAAAGGCTGAAGCCGATGCGCGCGATTTGTATAAACGCTTGCAACTGCCAAACCCAGACACAATTGGCCTGCGGTTTCCTCATCAAGTCTCGGGTGGCCAGCTTCAGCGCGCCATGACAGCCATGGCCATGTCGTGCCGCCCTGATCTGATTATTTTCGATGAGCCAACCACGGCCTTGGACGTGACCACGCAAGTGGAAGTCTTGGCCGCCATGCGCAATATTGTTGAGCAGTTCAACACAGCGGCCATTTACATCACTCATGATCTGGCCGTGGTGGCCCAAATGGCCCACCGCATTATGGTGTTGCGTTATGGTAATTTAGTTGAAGAAGCCCCAACGCGCGAAATGTTGAAGCAGCCCACCCAGGAATATACCAAGTCTCTCTGGGCCGTGCGCAAGTTGCAGAAACCAGAAACCACCAGTGACGATATCATTCTGAATATAGATGGCGTGGATGCCACCTATGGCGGCGGAACCTCAAAAGTTCTCGACAATGTGACAGTAAAAATTCCGCGCGGCACCACCGTGGCTGTGGTGGGAGAATCCGGTTCGGGCAAGTCCACCTTGGCACGCGCCATCACCGGTTTGCTTCCTCCCTCAAAGGGCACAATATCGTTCAACGGCAAAGCACTGCCTGCCGCATTGGCGAACCGCGACAGAGACACGCTGCGCCGCATTCAAATGATTTATCAATCTGCTGATACGGCCTTAAACCCCCGCCAAACCGTGCGCGATATTATTGGTCGCCCATTAGAGTTTTATCTCGGCCTCAAAGGGGCTGCCAATGATCGGCGTGTGGTTCAGCTTCTCGAAAACATCGAGCTTAATGAATCTTATATTGATCGTTATCCCGGTGAAATGTCCGGTGGTCAAAAGCAACGCATATCCATTGCGCGGGCCTTGGCTGCCGAACCCGAGCTGATCATCTGCGATGAAGTGACTTCAGCACTCGACCAGATTGTGCAAGAAGAAATTTTGCAATTGCTCATGAAGTTGCAAAAAGAAACCAATGTCACCTATTTGTTTATCACCCACGACATTGCGACGGTGCGTGCAATTTCAGATGAAATTGTGGTGATGCACAGAGGCAAAGTGGTGCAGCAAGGCCTTAAATCGAAAGTTCTAAATCCGCCCTATCCGGCTTACACTGAGCTTTTGCTGTCATCCGTGCCACAAATGGACCCTGATTGGTTGACAGGCCTTTTAGCTAAGCGCAGCGCCAAGGTTTAGCCCGGGTCGCTGTTTGAAAGCTGCTTCCACGTGTTGGGCTGAGCCATCATCTGCTGCAAGTAAGCCAAGTTGGCTTCAACTTCGTCTGGCGGTAAGTCTTCAGAAGCAATTTTCCGCGCTTCATCGAATCGTCCACTAAGTCCCACCACCAAAGCAAGGTTCTGGCGAATGCGGGGTTGCGCCGCCACACCGGGTTGAGCAATGGCCCCGCGCAATATTTTTTCAGCCTCGGGCAGTTTACCCTCCAGCGCAAAAGACATGGCCAGATTATTTTCAACTGAAAGTTCGCCCGGGTTTTTAGCTAAAGCAGCTTTATAGGAATCCCGCGCCAAGCTGTGGCTGCCTTGTTGGTCATAAGCCGAACCCAAAGCCGAAAGCGTTTTCCAATCGGCGTTAGGGCTTCTGCTGGCCCGTTCCAGCATTTCAATCGCCTCGCCAGAGCGCCCAGCCGTCAGCAATTGCTTGCCGATTTTCGATTGCAGAGCACCATCCTCAGGATGCGCCGCCGCTAAAGACTTTAACACGCCCACTTGGTCTTCGGTCTGGCCGATTTTTTCGAGATTGGCCGCATATTCAAGCCCCAGTGGCACATTGCCTTGGTCTGCGGCCCATTTCTGTGAAAGCTCGGTGGTGCGCACAAATGATCCTTTGGAAGGATCTGCCGCAATTTTAGAGGTGCTACCCGTTTGCAACGGATCTGCATCCAGCTTGGCTTGTTTGCCTTGGCAGGCCCCCAATGCCAATGCCGAAACCAGCAAAAGCGCAGGCCAAACCTTAAATTTGCCAATCCCAGAAACCATAATCCAACACCTATAATAACCCTTGCTGCGATCATGCTGATTTTTCCTCAACAATTGATTAACCATAAGGGCTGAAAACCGACTCAAAGGAATTTGTAATGATAGATGCCAGCCAGATATTGAAGCCTTCAGGCGCAACCACGCCGATCAAGGTGATAGCCAAAGCAGATTTGGCCAAACACCTGAAGGCAGCAACAGCAATTGTGAAAGCCATGGTCAAAGCGCAAGGCTTTGAGGCGGCACCACTTTCGTGGATGGCCATTGCCAATGCCAAAGGCGAAACTGCAAAAATCTGGGTGGGGGCACCTGCCAGTGATGCTGATCCTTTTGCGCTAGGCAGCCTTTCAAGCCGCTTGCCCGCCGGCCACTATCGTTTTGATGGTGACGCAGATGCTAATCCACTGGTTGCACTGGGCTGGTGCCTTGAGCTTTATAAATATGACCCCTATCGCAGCACCACGATAAAATCCGCAACACTCCATTTTGAAAATCCAAAGCTGGTCATTGCAGCAGCCAATGCCAGTTTTGCGGTGCGGGATTTTATCAACACACCCGCCAATCTTTTTGGCCCTGATGAATTGGAAGCTGAGGCGCGCAAAATTGCCAGCCGCCACAAAGCGAAATTCTCAACCGTCAAAGGCAAAATCCTAGAAAAGCAGTTCCCACTCATCCACATTGTGGGCGCAGCAAGTGCGCGCCCACCACGGTTGATTGATTTCACCTGGGGAAAGTCCACGGCCCCGAAAGTCACACTCGTCGGCAAAGGCGTGTGCTTTGATACGGGCGGGCTCGATATCAAGCCATCATCCGGCATGTTGCTGATGAAGAAAGACATGGGTGGCGCTGCCAATGTGTTGGGCTTGGCCCAAATGATCATGGAAGCCAAACTCAATGTGCGTTTGCGCGTGCTCATTCCGGCAGTTGAAAATTCAATCGCCGGAAATGCGTTCCGCCCCGGAGACGTGTTCAAAACCCGCAAAGGCTTGACTGTTGAAATTGGTAACACCGATGCTGAAGGTCGCTTAGTGTTGTGTGAAGCCTTGGCATTGGCCGATGAGGACTCGCCTGATTTGTTGATTGATATGGCCACCCTCACAGGCGCAGCCCGCGTGGCGTTGGGGCCTGACTTGCCGCCCTTTTATACCGATGACACCAATCTTGCAGCCAGCCTTGCCAAACACGCAGAAGCGCAGAACGATCCGCTTTGGCAGCTTCCCTTCTGGAAACCGTATTACAGCATGATCGAAACACCAATTGCCGATTTGAACAATGCGGGGGCAGGCGGGTTTGCGGGCTCCATCACCGCAGCCCTGTTCCTCAAACGCTTTGTCGAGAAAGCCAAAGCCTATGTGCATTTTGATATTTTCGGTTGGGTGCCCACCGCCAAGCCTGGCCGCCCCAAAGGTGGCGAAGCACAAGGCATGCGAGCCCTTTTTGCAGTGATCAAGGAGCGCTATGCAAAATAGACTTGCTATTTCCCTGCATTGGGCAAAATATGAAACGGTTCCGAAACAATCGTTTGGACTTGCCCAATGCCGCATCCACTTTCAACCGCTCAAGCCTTGCGCCTCTGGCATGATGTGGGCCTTAGCCAAGTTCAAGACGATGAACCCGATCTTTCCGTGCGGCAAATGACAATTTTGCTTTCAATTTATTTAGAAGCGCCACCCCACACGGTGCGGGCTCTTGCTGCCAAATTGCATGTTTCAAAACCCGTAATCACACGGGCCTTGGATGCCATGGGCAAATTGGGTTTGGTCACAAGGCGGCGCGACGAAACGGATAAACGCAACGTGCTCATTCAACGCACCGTGGGCGGCTCGCTTTATTTGGAACGGCTGGCTGATCTGGTCAGCGCTAAATCGCAAGAGTTATGATGATGCTTGATAAACGTTTGAATGCTTTCCGCAATGATCTGGCTGATATGAAACTGAAAGGCAAAGTGGATGCGCCTCTTTTCCGCGAAGGCGGCCTCATGCAAATGAATGCGCCGATCGCCACTTTGCACCGTGCCCCTGCGCCTGATGCGCCGCAAGAAACACAAGTGCTGTTTGGTGAAACACTGCGCGTGTTTGATGTGGCCGAGGGTTGGGCTTGGGTGCAGCTTCAACGCGATGGCTATGTTGGGTATATTCAGCAAGAATTTCTCAGCGGTAAAATTAACGCAGCTACTCACCACATCACTGTGCCATCAACGTTGCTCTATACCAAGCCCAGCATCAAAACGCAGCCCGTGCAGTTTCTGCCCATGAATGCGCAAATTTCAGTGACGGCTGTGCAAGATCAATTCTTCGAACTGGCCACGGGGGGGGTTATTTTTGCGGATCACGCCAAGGTGCTTGCGACCAGGCAAAGTGATTTTGTTGCAGTGGCAGAACAGTTCCTTCACACGCCTTACCTTTGGGGTGGAAAATCCGCCCATGGCATTGATTGTTCGGGCCTTGTGCAAACTTCGCTTCACGCCTGTGGAATGGCCTGCCCCCGCGATGCTGACATGCAAGAAGCAGAATTGGGTTCGCCGCTGCTCATCAACAACATTGATAGCGTAAAGCGCGGCGATCTCATTTTCTGGGCAGGCCATGTTGGCATCATGCAAAATGAAACCACACTGCTC
This sequence comes from Hyphomicrobiales bacterium, assembly GCA_025359215.1. Classification (GTDB taxonomy): domain Bacteria; phylum Pseudomonadota; class Alphaproteobacteria; order Rhizobiales; family Aestuariivirgaceae; genus Aestuariivirga. Next base: position 17,661 of record JANYHE010000027.1, on the reverse strand, counting down.
CACGCCAGCGGCCATCAAATGCTGGTGGTGAGTGAGCCGCTCGCAATTGCCAATGAACGCACCAAGGCTAAGGGCAAAGACATTACGCGGATTAAGCGGCTGACTTAGATTTTGGATCGGGTTCGCCTTTGCCGGTTTCAATCAAGCCGCGCAGACTGTCATTTAAATAGAAGTTCCAGCCGCCAGAACAGGCCTCAAAACATTCAAACTGCGGCACAAGGCCGGCGTGAGTGACTTTGAGTTCTGTCTTTCCACCTTTCGTTGAAATTTCAAAAACAACCTCAGTTCCAGTCCATTCGGATTTGTGTGATACAAAGCTCAGTTCACTCTGAATGATTTTCCAGACCACTTTTTTGTTGGACACCAGTTCAGTGATTTTCTGGGTGCTCACATGAAAGCTGCCGTGACGATAGATAAATTCGCCATCAAGCTTGGCGGTCTCGCCAATAATACCTTCTCCCCACCAAGCCCGTGGATTGATGATGGCAGCAAATACCTGTTCTGGTGTTTGCACCAAGCTGAATGACGTTGTGAAATTTTGATCCGACATAGCGTTCTCTCTCACTTAAGCGTCTGCCGGAATGCGGCTTTCATAATCCACTTTATAAGCGCGCCAATGATCCCAGAAATTTTCGATCTTTTCGCCAGAAACGCGCGCAGCCAACACATCGAGATGGGCATGCCAGCCAGTGCTCACCCCCACCATCATGCCGCGGCTTGGCAGGTTTTTGTGGGTGAGGGTGAGCAACACCCTATCACCCGCAGGCTTCAACTCAAAAATCACTTCGCTGTCGCTCCAGAACATGAAGCCGAGTTTATGGGGTGGGTCGCAAGCTGTGATGCGCGATGGCAGGTGCGACTCTGGCGAGGTCATCGTTTCTGGAAGTTTGCCGGGGGGCGTTGTGGTCTTGTCGTGATGCCACACAAGATCGCAAGGCGCACCCACTTTCAAATCCATTTCTCCAGAAGCCAACCATTGCTCACGCAAATCACTTTTGGTGAGGTAATCCCAAATCCGTTCGATGGGGCCCGGCAGCAGGCGCTGCATTTCAATCACGCGAGGGGCAATCACTTTGCCAAAATTGTCTTTTGCGGCGATACTCATTTCTTTTTCTCTCCTGATTTCGATTGTGCGGCGTCTTCGGCTTTCAGCAATGCTTCCAACTTGTCGAGACGGTTGGTCCAGAATATTTCATAGAAGGCAAGCCATTGATGCGCGTTTGCTAATGGCCCCGGTGCCAAGGTGCAAACATGCGTGCGCCCACGCACTTCGCGCTTCACCAATCCCGCCGCCTCCAAAGCTTTAATATGTTTAGAGGCCGCGGCCAGCGACATGGAATAGGGCTGGGCCAATTGCGAGACCGTTCGCTCGCCCAAAGCCAGCTGTGAAAGCATTTGCCGCCGCGTGGCGTCGCCAAGGGCGTGAAACACGGTATCAAGTTGCGATGTTTGATATTCAACCATAGAGTTGAATGTATAGGAGCGCGAACCAATAGTCAACCATTAAGTTGAATGTTTTATTTATGCGAGATATTTTGTATGTTCCTGTCTCGGTCAAAAAGAGGAATTTGCCATGTCCAAAGCAACACTCTGCCTGTGGTTCGACAAAGATGCCGAAGCCGCGGCAAACTTCTACAGCAAGACTTTCCCCGACAGCAAAGTGGGTGCTGTTCACTTTGCTCCCAGTGATTTTCCAAGTGGCAAAACGGGCGATGCGTTAATCGTTGAATTCACGGTTTTGGGCCTGCCATGCGTGGGCTTGAATGGCGGCCCCTTCATCAAGCACAATGAAGCGTTCTCATTCCAGGTCTCAACCAAGGACCAAGAAGAAACCGACCGTTACTGGAATGCCATCGTGAATAACGGCGGGCAGCAAAGCCAGTGTGGCTGGTGCAAGGACAAATGGGGCATAAGCTGGCAGATCACCCCGCAGGTGCTAACCGACGCCATGGCCGCAGGCGGCGAAAAAGCCAAACGCGCCTTCGATGCCATGATGGAAATGAAGAAGATTGATGTGGCGGTGATTGAGAAGGCAATTAGGGGGAACTAACCTACTTGACCCACCAATCCTTCGAGGCTCGCAAACTGCTCGCACCTCTGGATGAGGGAGTTCAACAACGCCCCTCACCCTGAGGTGCCGCAATCTTGCGGCCTCGAAGGGTTGCTGGCTGCGAGTCCAGTGGATTAATTCTGAGCGTGCGACTGGGGACCTCATCCGGCCCGTTGGGCCACCTTTTCCAAAGGAGAAGGGCAATTTGTTAAGTGCGATCACAAACTTCACCATTCCCCTCTGGGGAAGGTGGCGCGAAGCGACGGATGAGGTCCCTAGCCTTCAACGTCAAACGCATATAAATGAACCATCATCATAGCTTTTAGTGGGATGGAGGAACAAACGGTGATGATAGTTCTGAAAACTTGGATAAATGTGATTGTCATAAGTACTCAAGTTGGATTTGGAACCCCCGCGAAAGCGGAACAAAGTTTAAAGCTTGGTGATTTTGTTGATGTCGTGCAAAAATCAAAAGGTGACGACAAGCTAAGGCAAATGATTTTTGCAGCAGGTGAGGCCTATGCATGGGCAAACTCAGAATTAGCTGAGAGGGAAGATTCTCCTTTTTATTGTCAACCAAAAAAACTTGGAATAACGCGAGATCAATACGCAGATATTTTAGTGCGTTATGTATCAGAAAACCCTACTTTCAGATCAAACGATTTTAGAGTCTGGCATCTTTTGCTGTTGAAGGGGTTGGAAGTAACTTTCCCCTGCAAATGACCAAACCTTAAACATTTGGAAATTGAATTTAGTTTCCATCAGATTTGCTTCACAGCCTTCTCCATCAACCCCACAAACCGCTTAAACAAATATTGACTATCCCACGTGTCAAGTTCACATAGAGACACAATTGCTTAAGGTCAGTTTCTTATTGCAGCATATAGTTGAACAGATTCTCATTGAACTTGGAAAACTGGGAGGTTGCCACCCCTTTTTTTGAAAGTCCCCAACTCCACCAGATGGTTCCGGCGCTGAAAACTTTTGCTCCTGCTGGTGACTCCCAATAGACTGCTTCAGCCTTCCCTTTTTTCAGTGCAGCACTAACGGGCTTGGCATTGAACAGCACGTGAATATTCCCTTGTGGAATATTTGCGTTCATTGATAATTTCGAATCCCAAAGACGCTTTCCGTCTCCTACAGGGTCGCTGTTGTCCCATTCATATCCAACTACACCTCTGAATTTATCTCCAATTTTCAAGCCGGTATCTTTGAAGAATGGCAAACTTGTATCCACAACAGAATAGCTATACCCACGCTTTTTGCCATCAAACCAGTCTTGATAGCCAACACCAAGCAACATGGTTTCTGGTCTTCGTGCTCCAAATCGGAAAAGCCCTGTTGACATCAGTTTGGCCTGCTTTTCATTTTCAACCCGGCTCGCAATAGGGTCAATATTGCGATTATAGGATTTATAGCAAATCATTTGTCGACCTAAAAAGCTCCCGCCCGGTGGCTGATTGATGTCGACATATCTAACCTGCCAATAAGCAACATTAGCACCCAGAAAAAGCACATTGTGACCTTTGGAAAATATACGATTTTCGACAGCATCAAACATTTCCTTTGTCCAATATTCGTCATGTCCTGGTGAAACAAAAAGCTTATAGCCATCAAGAACTGAAGGATCGGTCGAGAGATCAAAGTCTGAAATATAATCCACCTTTAGTCCTCTTGCCGCCGCATACGTCTCAACCCAAGGGATGAAATAGAACGCATCTTGTGTGCTCAAAAGCTTTGATGGTCGATCAAACGAAACCATCGATGTCAGGCTGCCAAAGCTAGACGATTGGTAAAGCGAGTTTCCGCCCCAAGCGTTATAAGCTTCAACAGTATTGGTCGCAATTTTTACAAGAATATCACCCGTCTTCACTTGGGGTTTGACAACAAACCAAGCAACATTGCGATCAAGTCGACCATCTGTGTGTTCAAAATCGACAACATACAATCCTGACTTCCAGTCGGCAGTTTTAGCAAAGGCCAAACCATTGGTCCATTCCGGCCCGATGGCAGAAGCATCGGGAGTAATGATCTGCGAGTTAACGGAAACCGATTGCCGTCGGCTAACAATCTCTTTGACCAAACTATTGTATTTACCGGATATACGCAGAACTCTTAACGTCCCCATCAAAGACTTTGAACCAGTCTTGACACTAAGAAAAATCTTTATGGGTTGACCCGGTAGGATGCTGTGCTGGTCTGCATAGCCCCAAACCCGTTGCCCATTTTGAGACTCAACCCAAGCATTTTCCAGATGATATTGAGCTAACAATTTTGTTAGCAACTGTTTTGACTTTCCGTTTAAATGGAGCAGTCTTTCTAATTTTCCAGTTGGGGCATTGGCACTTTGAGCCTGCGCGCAGGTTAGAGTGAGAAAGCTGGCAACAGCGCATGCGAACAGGCCAGATCCCCAGAGCAACTGCCACAAACGCCTTCCAATAAATGTAAAATAAAACATGTTCTATCTCGTCTCCAAACTGAAAATCACTCAGAAGAATAAGCTCTCATATAGAGCAACCTTTCAGGCAGATTGCCACAGAGTTTTTTGTGGTTTGATAAAAAACAAAAGACGAGCAATAAAGTCGATAAACTCTTTTATTTGAACCTTATTGGACCTTTGCCATCAACCCCACAAACCGCCTGAACAAGTAGTGCGAATCCTGCGGGCCGGGTGATGCCTCAGGGTGGTGCTGCACGGAGAATACGGGTTTGCCTTCCAGGGCTATGCCACAGTTTGAACCATCAAACAGGCTCACATGGGTCTCAACAACGCCAGCAGGAAGCGAAGCGCGGTCCACTGCAAAGCCGTGGTTCATGGAAACGATTTCGACCTTATTCGTGGTGTAATCTTTCACCGGATGATTGGCGCCGTGGTGGCCTTGGTGCATCTTCATCGTCTTGCCGCCCAGTGCCAAAGCCAACATTTGGTGACCAAGGCAAATGCCAAATATCGGCTTGCCGGAAGCGACCAGTGCTTTGATTTCGGGCACCGCATATTCACCTGTGGCCGCAGGGTCACCGGGGCCATTGGACAAGAATATGCCATCGGGGTTCATCGCTAAAATATCGTTGGCTTTGGCGTTGGCGGGAACCACAGTCACCTCGCAACCAGCACTCACCAAGCAGCGCAGAATATTGCGTTTCATGCCATAGTCGATGGCCACAACATTGAAGCCGCCTTCACTCGTTGTGTAGCCGTCTTTCCAATCCCACAAGTTCTCATCCCAACTCATGCGCTGGGCGAGGGAAACATCCTTGGCCAAGTCCAAGCCTTCAAGCCCGCTCCAGGCGCGTGCCATGGCGGTGAGTTTCTTCACATCAAACTTGCCTTTAGAATTATGCGCGATCACACCATTGGGCATGCCCTTCTCGCGGATCAAATTGGTCAGCTCGCGCGTGTCCACTCCGGAGAGGCCTATGATGCCGCGGGCTTTCAGCCATTTGCTAAAATGCTGGGTGGAGCGATAATTTGCGGGTTCAGTCACAGACGCTTTTACGATGCAGCCCTTCACAGCTGCACTTGCGGCCAAATTCGTTGTTTCCCCATCATCATTATTGGTACCCACATTGCCAACATGCGGGAAGGTGAAAGTCACAATCTGTCCGGCGTAAGAAGGATCGGTGAGAACTTCTTGATAGCCCGTCATTGCGGTGTTGAAGCACACTTCGGCAACTGCTTCACCTTCGGCCCCAAAGCCCACACCTTCAATCACTGTTCCATCCGCCAGAACCAAAAGGGCAGTTACTTTGGTCTGTTCCCAATCGCTAAAATGGGCGCGTGGTTTTGCTTTGGCCTTGGTTGCGGCTGTCATAATGTATGAGTCTCCGGCATTTGCGTCTCGTTAAGGGTTGAAATCCGCCCCGTCAAGGTTGCCGCCACTGCAAATTAGGCCTATTGCACCGCTTTTTAGGTTGAGGACCACACCATGAGCCTGCGCGAACAAATTACTGCCGATATGAAAGAGGCCATGAAAGCTGGCGAAAAGCGCCGCACCGCCACCCTTCGCCTGATGAATGCCGCCATTAAAGATAAAGATATCAACAGCCGCACAGAAGGTCATGATTCAACGCTCACCAGTGATGCTGGCATCATGGATCTGCTGATTAAGATGGTAAAACAGCGCCAAGACTCAATTACAGCGTTTGATGCCGGTGGCCGCGCAGAACTTGCCCAAGCCGAGCGTGATGAAATGGCCGTCATCCAATCTTATATGCCAAAGCAAATGACCGACGATGAAGCCAAATCAATCGTTGCAGCTGTTATTGCCGCAATGGGTGCAACAAGCGTGAAAGACATGGGCAAAGTGATGGCTGAACTTAAAGTGAAATATGCTGGTCAAATGGATATGGCCAAAGTTGGATCCATTGTTAAATCTCTGTTAGGTTAGAAAACTCACCAACGGTTTTTTGCCACGAGTTCGTCTTGGTTTAAGGACGAAACTCAATCGGAGGAAAACGATGAAGAAAATAACTTTAGCGCTGGTGACAGCGGCAACAGTGACGACGGGTATTTTGGCAACCACGCCGGGTGCTGAAGCCAGGGGCAGAGGTTGGTTTCAACATTGGCACCCGCATCGCCATTTTCACGTTAAGAATCACGGACATCACCGAATGATCTGTAACCCCTATCGATTGCACCACCATCAATGTTGGGTCGCGCTTTAGGTGTTCATCTCCAGTTCAGCTTCGAACTGGCAAGACGATCACTCTGCCACATCGGGTGGTTTCGTCATAAATCTATTCTGAAAAGGAAACAGACTATGATCCGCAAAATCTTACTGGCACTCACAGCCGCAGGCACATTGGCCATGGGCATTGGCACCGCAACAAGCCCAGCTTCAGCTGATATCGTTCTGCGTTTTGGTAATGGCTATCATCACCACGGTTTTTATAAACCAGGTTTTTACCGTCACCACTATGCCCGCTGCTTTATTCGCACCGTGCGTGTGCGCTATCATCACCATTGGGTGTGGCGCAATGTTCGGGTTTGCCCGGGCTATAACTACGGCTATTAATCACAAAGCTTAAGGCCTCCCCCGACGATTACAAAATCCTCAGGGGAGGTTTAATTCTTAAACCGAAACGTTGGTGGTCACTTTAACGTTGCCGTTGATCGAATGCGAATAGGGGCACACCACATGGCCCCGTGCGGCCAAATCTTCAGCTGCGGCTTTCTCCATGCCGGGTAGGTTCACATCAAGCGTCACTTCAAGGCCAAAGCCATTGCCATCATCGCGGGGCCCAATGCTCACATGCGAAGACACGGTTGCAGCGGCTGGCATTTCAATTTTTGCTTTGCCGGCAGCAAAGCGCATGGCGCCTAAATAACATCCGGCATAGCCAGTCGCAAAAAGTTGCTCAGGGTTGGTGCCCTTGCCGCTGCCGCCCATTTCGGTGGGCGTGGCCAAAGTCACGGTCACGCGGCCATCATCTGTTTTACTAAGGCCTTCGCGGCCACCACCATTGGCAGTTGCGTGGGCTGTGTAAGCTATTTTCATTCAATCTCTCCATGTGTGCTCAAGTCCGTTACATATAAGTGTGATTTAAAGAATGGCAATCACGTTTTCGTGTCTTGAAATGGCCACAAAATGGCCCAGCCCGCGCCCCGTTGTGGCTGTGTTCCCGCCCCGATTGACCGCCAGTTTCGCCCTCAACAGATCACGAGATGATCCGTTTTGCTCCTGTCGCCGTCCCGAGTTAAACGGGTCTGGGGTCCGTCTGAATGTGTAACTTTCGGGCGGGCCCCGTACTTTTTCTGAAATTGCGCGCGCGAATCAGTTTATGCTTTGTTCCATGCAGCTTAATTCCGTAATCTTCCAAATTGGCACTCAGCCCGTAACACTTCTCGCCCTGTTAATTTTTGCGGGGCTCGCATTGTTGCTTCTCGCAGTCATTCTGGCATGGCGCGCTCAATCTGACCGCAATGCAGAGCGGCTGGAAGCGGGCCAGCGCACATCCGAAATGGAATACCGCCTCGCAGAAATGGCGGGCATGTTACAAAATTTTTCTATGCAATCGCAAAGCCAGCAAGTGCATCTGCAACGCACCATTGATGAGCGCTTGGACCAAGTGGGCCAACGCGTGGGGCAAGGCCTCAGCGATCAATCACAACGCACGGCATTTTCGCTGAACCAATTGAATGAGCGCCTTGCCGTGATTGATGCTGCGCAAAACAATCTCGCCAATCTTTCTGGCGAAATGCTCAGCCTCAAAGATATCCTATCAAACAAGCAAACCCGTGGGGCCTTCGGCCAAGGCCGCATGGAAGCGATTATCACAGATGGCTTGCATTCCAGGGCTTATTCATTTCAAGCAACTCTCTCAAATGGCCTGCGCCCCGATTGCTTGATCAGCCTGCCAGATTCGCGGCTGAAATTGGTGATCGATGCCAAGTTTCCACTCGAAGCCTATAACGCCATGCGCGAGGCCACAGATGAGGGCTTGCGCAAGGTTGCTGAGACACGGCTCAAATCCGATGTACTGAAACATGTGAAAGACATTGCCGACAAATATCAGATCAGTGGTGAAACCCATGAGACGGCCATCATGTTTGTGCCGTCTGAATCCGTCTATGCTGAACTCAATGAAAAATTTGAAGACGTAGTGCAAAAGGCCCATCGCCAGCGGATTATATTGGCCTCGCCCAATGTGCTCATGCTTTTGGTGCAAACCATGCAAGCCATCGTAAAAGATGCCGCCATGCGTGAGCAGGCTCATGTGATTCAAGCTGAAGTCGTAAAGCTACTCACCGATGTGACGCGAATGAAAGATCGTCTTGGCAATTTGCGCAAACACTTTGGCCAAGCCAATAGCGACATTGATGAGCTTGAAACCTCAATGAATAAAGTGAACCGCACAGTTGATAAGATTGAAAATATTGAATTGGCAGAAGTGCCAGCATTGAGCGAAGCTGAGCGACCTTTACGCATTGTCACCGGATAATATTTTCCACTTGCCAGCACTTTAATTCAGCGCAAAGCTGATACCCGTTAATGGACCGCCCTCGCGTGGTTCTCGCGAGAAATGGACGGTCCCGAATGGGAGTATCGGCCATGGAACAAACAAACGCCAGACGATCCACGGGCGCACGGTGCATTGCATTGGTGGGCCCCTATCAAAGCGGCAAAACCACACTTCTCGAGGCTCTGCTATTTCGAACTGGTGCCATTCCGCGCCAGGGAAAAATCAGCGACAAATCTACCATTGGCGACGCCTCGCCAGAGGCCCGCGCCCACGCCATGAGTGTGGAACTCAACGTGGCCACCACGCAGTTTATGGGCGATAGCTACACCTTCATCGATTGCCCCGGTTCCATCGAATTTGCTCAAGATCAAGCTGCAGCCTTGGCAGGGTGTGATATGGCCATTGTGGTGTGTGAGGCTGACGAGAAAAAAACGCCCGCTTTGCAGCTCATTTTGAAACAGCTCGACGAATTAAAACTGCCTCGTCTTTTGTTCATCAATAAAGTGGATAAATCCACCTCGCGTCCGGCCGACGCCTTAGCCTGGTTGCAGCCCGCAAGCACAGTTCCATTGGTGCTGCGCCAAATTCCGATTTGGAAAAACAATGTGGTGACTGGGTTTGTGGATTTGGCTTTGGAACGCGCCTTTATTTACCGCGAACACGCCGAAAGCACAGCGATCGATATTCCGGCTGATATGGCCGCAAGCGAGAAGTCCGAGCATTTTGCCATGCTGGAAAAGCTGGCCGACCATGATGATGCCATGATGGAACAATTGCTGTCGGACATGGAGCCCCCGCGCAACCGCGTGTTTGATGATCTCACCCGTGAGCTTGCGGAAGGCTTGATTACGCCTGTGATGTTTGGCTCTGCCGAACATGGTAATGGCGTGGGCCGGCTGTTAAAAGCGCTGCGCCATGAAGCCCCCAGTACAGCACAAACAGCAGCGCGACTCGGCTTGAAATCCACCGGTTCTGCCACCGCACAAATTCTTAAAACCTTTCACACGGAGCGCGGCGGCAAACTTTCGCTGGCGCGCATTCTGTCGGGCGATGTGAGCGATGGTGCCGTGTTCTATGGCGCACAAGGGCAAGACAATCGCACTGCTGGCCTCTTCTCCCTTCTCGGCCAAACGCCCACGAAACTGGCCAAAGCAGTGGCTGGTGATACCGTAGCTTTAGGTCGTCTTGATACGATCAGCACCGGCGAAACCATCTCCACCACCAAAGGCAACACGTCGCAATTGGCGCACATCACCAAGGCTCCCGGTGTGTATGGTTTTGCAATTTCTGTGAGTGACCGTAAAGATGAAGTGAAGCTCACCGGTGCAGTTCTGAAATTAATTGAAGAAGATCCGTCATTGGCGCTAGAACACAACACCCACACCCATGAAATGGTGCTATGGGGCCAAGGGGAAATTCACCTGCGTGTGGCACTTGAACGCCTGCACCATAAATTCGCCGTGCAAGCCACCGCCAAGCCGCGCCGCATGGCCTATCAGGAGACGATAAAGAAATCGGTGTCTTTGCGCGGTCGTCACAAAAAGCAATCGGGTGGCCATGGCCAATATGGCGATATTGTTGTGGAGATAGCGCCTCTGCCGCGTGGGCAAGGTTTTGAATTTACGGATACGATCACCGGCGGCGTCGTTCCCAAACAATATATTCCGGCTGTCGAGGCAGGGATAAGAGAATGGATGAGCCAAGGCCCGCTGGGTTTCTCCATGGTGGATTTCACAGTCAATCTTTCTGATGGTTCCTATCATGATGTTGATAGTTCCGAGATGGCTTTTAAAATGGCGGCACGGTTGGCAATGAGCGAAGGCATGCCACAATGCCAACCAGTTTTGTTGGAACCGTTTGTGGCCGTTGAAATTCATGTGCCTAGCGAAGCCACGTCTCGCATCAATCAAATTGTGACAGGCCATCGCGGTCAGCTGTTGGGTTTTGATGGTCGCCAGGGTTGGGCGGGCTGGGACACGGTGCACGCGCACATGCCGGAATCAGAAATGAGTTCGCTGATCATTGAACTGCGCTCTGCCACATCTGGTGTCGGAACATTCACCTTCACCCATAATCACATGGCGGAATTGACGGGCAGGGCCGCAGAACAGGTGGTGGCGGCGCATAAACACTAGCTCAAGTGCCACAAAACGTTTGCGTCACTTCCTCTTCGGCAGTGGGTGGCAATGCCAATTCTGCTTCATCAGGATGCTGTTCAAACGGCTGTGCCAAAACTTTCAGCAGCCGATGCAGCGGTTGCAGATCACCCGCATTGGCAGCGACAATCGCTTGCTCAATGCGGTGATTGCGTGGCGTGAAAATGGGATTTGCGGCTCGCATCAGTGCACCATCGATAACGCCATGCGCCCGCCAAGCAGCCAGCCATTCAATGCAGATATCGGCATTCACAAAAAACGATGTCACATCTGCGCCAGTCGTCAGCGTTGAAAAGAAATTCGTAAAATCAGCGTTGCCGTCGGCCAGCGCTTGCAAAGTGATCGCAATAAATTCACCATCACAAATTTGCAGGCCCAATTTGCGCGCCATGCCAGTTTCAAATGCAGTCTCAAACGCTGGCATGAATTTTTGCAACTCAGCCTCTGCAAGAGCAATTGCTTTATCGCGGTCTACATCAAACAACGTCAGCATCGCTTCAGCCAATCGCGTGAGATTCCACAGCGCCATCACTGGCTGCTTGTCCCACGCATAGCGACCGTTCTGGTCAATCGAACTGAACACTTTCTGCGGATGGAACGCATCCATGAAAGCGCACGGACCATAGTCAATGGTCTCGCCGCACACACTCATATTATCGGTGTTCATCACGCCATGAATGAACCCCACACACATCCATTGTGCGATGAGCTGTGCTTGGCGTGCGATGACTTGTTTCAAAAACCAAATGAAGCGTTCCGGCCCCGCTGGTGCGCCCGCAAAATTCCTCGCCACCTCATAATCAACTAAAGCCCGAAGCGCATCATCTTCACCGCGCGCCGCCAGATATTGAAATGTGCCCACCCTCACATGGCTGCGGGCAATGCGCGTGAGAACGGCACCTTGTTCCAAACGTTCACGCGGCACCTTTTCGCCCGTTGCAACGACTGCAAGTGCACGCGTGGTTGGAATGCCATAAGCCGCCATCGCCTCACTCACGATATATTCGCGCAGCATGGCGCCCAGCGTGGCCCTGCCATCGCCGCCGCGCGAATAAAAAGTGCGGCCCGATCCTTTGAGGTGCAAATCCCTCCGAATGTGATCTGGCCCTATAACTTCACCAATCAATTTTGCACGACCATCGCCCAGCGACGGCACAAAATGACCAAACTGATGACCAGCATAGGCCATGGCTATGGCCGGAGCATTTCCCGAAAGCGCCTGCAACGCGGCATCAGATTTTAACCAGACTGGAGAAATTCCGATGTGTTCCGCCAGTTTCTCGTTGGTGATGACAAACTGCGGGTTTGCAACTGGTAACGCTTCCACCGCCCGATGCAACACTTCGGGCAAATTTTCATATGTGAACTCAAACGGCTGCTGCATAATAGGTGTCATAAGTTTTCCGTAACACATTCTTCTGCACTTTGCCCATGGCATTGCGCGGAAGCTCGGTGACGAAAATAATGGCTTTGGGTTGTTTGAATTTTGCCAGCCTCACATCAAGTTGGCTTTTAATTTCAGCTTCGGAAATGGCACTGTGGGGCTTTCGCACCACCACCGCAGTAACACCCTCACCAAAATCGCGGTGCGGCAATCCAATCACAGCACTTTCCAAAACGCCGTCTATGCCATCAATCTCATTTTCAATTTCAATGGGATAAACATTAAACCCGCCGGTGATCACCAAGTCTTTGCTGCGGCCCACAATGTGCAAATAGCCACGGTCATCAAAGCGGCCCAGATCACCCGAAATGAAATAGCCATCGCGAAATTCAGCGGCGGTTTTTTCTGGCATCCGCCAATAGCCTTTAAAGACATTAGGGCCTTTTATTTCTATCACACCAATGCCGCCCGCTTCGCTATCAATGCGAATATCAACGTCAGGCAGTGGAAAGCCCACAGACCCTGCCACACGCTCACCGTCATAAGGGTTCGAAGAGTTCATGTTGGTTTCAGTCATGCCATAACGTTCGAGAATGGCGTGGCCAGTTTTGTCGCTCCACTCCTTATGGGTTTCCGCCAGTAACGGGGCTGAACCTGAAATGAACACTCTCATATTCGCAACGTGTTCCCTGTTGAGATGTGGATGCGAAAGCAACCTTGTGTAAAAAGTTGGAACGCCCATCAGCGTGGTGGCCCGGGGGATCAGCTTCATAATTAAATCAGCATCAAACTTCGGCAAGTAAAGCATCGAAGCCCCCGCCAGCATGATGGTGTTGGTGGCCACAAACAATCCATGGGTGTGATAGGTGGGCAGCGCGTGGATCAGAACATCATCCGCGGTGAAACGCCAAATCTTTACCAATGACTTTGCATTCGATAAAAGATTGCCATGGCTGAGCATGGCCCCTTTGGATTTTCCGGTGGTGCCGGAGGTATAAAGAATGGCGGCGAGATCATCCATGTTGCGATGAACTGTTGCGAAGGATGAAGGTTGTAGTTTCGTGCTATCGATGAGACTGCCTGAATTATTGGCGCTGAGGGTCAATGTTTTATATATGCCATTGCTAAGATTTGCGGCCCGCGCCGGATCGCAAATCAAAATACGGGGCTCTGCATCGCCTAAAAAATAATCCATCTCAGTGTCAGTATAAGCGGTGTTAAGTGGCAGAAAAATTGCGCCACAGCGAACCACTGCCAAATAGAGTGCTAGTGCCGCAACTGATTTTTCCACTTGCGCCGCAACCCGGTCATCAGGCTTCAATCCTTCAGCAATCAGCACATTGGCAATTTGACCGGAGAGATTGAATATACCGTCATAAGTAAAGTGCTCACCCAATTCGGTTTCGACGAAATGGTTTGCGGCATTTTTCTTGGCATCGAAAAAATGTTGAAAGATGTTGTCGTTCATGGTCTCGTTATTCCACAGGCCAAGATCAGGGGCAATTGCTTTGCAAGATATACATAAAAAATCAGCTGTCGAATTAGTGGCCGCCATCAAAGCGAAAGCGCTTTCTGTGCGCCAAGTGGTAACGGCGTTTTTAGATCAGATCGATCAATTCAATCCAGGTCACAATGCCATCGTCTCGCTGCGCCCCCGCGACGAAATTTTGAAAGAGGCTGATTCTTTTGATCAATCGCCAAAATCCGGTGCGCTATTCGGCTTGCCAATTGCTATAAAAGATTTGGCCCAGACTAAGGGCTTGCGCACCACATTTGGCTCGCCGATTTATGCCAATTTTGTGCCTGAAGAAGATGATCTTCATGTGCAGCGCATTCGTGAAGCGGGCGCCATCATCATTGGTAAAACCAATGTGCCCGAATTTGGTTTCGGATCACAAACTTATAACCCAATTTTTGGTCCAACCCGCAATGCCATTGATCGCACCTTAACAGCAGGAGGCTCCAGCGGCGGTGCGGCCGTTGCGTTGGCGCTCAATATGGTACCCATCGCCGATGGCAGTGATATGGGCGGCAGTTTGCGCAATCCAGCGGCCTTTAATAATATCTATGGCTTTCGGCCGTCGCAGGGTCGTGTCCCGGCCTATCCCTCATCTGATCAATTTATGACGCAGATGGCCACCGAGGGCCCCATGGGCAGAAGTGTAGCGGATGTGGCACTGCTGTTGTCTGTGCAGGCTGGTTATGACGAACGTGTGCCGCTGTCACTGGCGGGTGATGGCCAAGAATTTTCTGGTGAAATTGTTCCAGATGCAAAGGGCAAGCGCATCGCTTGGGCAGGTGATCTAAACGGAGCCTTGCCCATGGAGGGGGGTGTCCTCAATATTTGTCAAAACGCGCTTTTAAATCTTGAGACAGCAGGCGCTATAGTAGAACCATTCGTGCCAGATTTCGATTATGAGCGCCTGTGGCAAGCCTTCAAAGTGTTGCGCCAATTCAGCGCGGGCGGTGGCCTGCTGGCAAATTACAATAATCCAGCTGAGAGAACTTTGCTGAAACCTGAAGCCATTTGGGAAATTGAACATTCGCTGAAACTGACGGCGCATGATGTTTATGCGGCCTCAGTGGTGCGCACCGAATGGGTTCAGTGCTTGCAAAAAACATTCAGCACCTATGATTTTATTGCAATGCCAACGGCGCAAACATTCGCATTTCCCGTTGAACAGCATTGGCCAAAGTCAATTAACGGTGTTGCCATGGATTCTTATCACCGCTGGATGCAGGTGGTGACACCCGGCACCATGGCGGGTTGCCCAATTATCAGTCTCCCTGCTGGTTTTGACAGCAATGGCCGCGCCATGGGCCTGCAGGTGATGGGCAAGCCACGGCATGATCTTGCGGTTTTGCGTCTGGCCCGTGCCTACGAGATAAACTGGACTCACAAATAGCTCCTTGTAAGACTGTCATTTAAGCGTCATAAATACGGATGAAATAACCCAAGAGCCGCGTTCTTCGGCCTGTTATTGCATTGAGTGGTGGGCATTGTGCCAGCCGCACTATTGGAGGAGTTAAACTATGAAAACATCAAATACACATGAAACTCTGCGCGCTGCGCAAATGTCTCGTCGCAGCTTGATGAAGTCGGCTGCAGCGCTCGGTGCCGTAGGTCTTGCAAGCCCAATGTTCGTCAAAAACGCCTTCTCTTCTTCAGGCGAATTGAACCACATGGGTTGGGCTGGTTATGATGGCTACAAGATTGCTATCGAAGCTTTCACCAAGAAAACCGGCATTAAGGTGAACTTGACTGAACAACCAGACAACGACACAATTTTTGCTCAAGCCAAGCTTGCAGCCCAAACAGGCGCATTCGACACTGTTGAACCAACTGTTGACCGTGTGCAGTCTTATGTTGAGAACGATCTTGTGCAAGCATGGGATGAAAGCAAAGCAACTTTGGGTAACTATCTGCCTGGCATGGTTGACAACAAAGCCGGCGAAATGGCCGTAGTTGGTGGTAAACGTTACTTCTTGCCAGCAGTTTGGGGCACAGAAGCTCTGGTTTACAGCAAAGAAAAATTCCCAACAGAATATGGCAAAGCCAGTCTTGCTGATCTCTGGGCCGAAGGCCTTGATGGCAAAGTAACAGTGCGTGCTCACTCTGCACTCGCTTCATTGGGCCGCGTTATGGATGCTGAAGGCAAATTGCCAAAGCCATTCATGGACAGCTACAAGAGCGATGACGTGATGAAGGAAAACTGGGATGTGATCCTTGCTGAAGCCATCAAGAAGAAGGGCAACATTGCTCAATTCTGGAAAGGCGAAAACGAAGCGCAAGCTGCATTCCGCACCAATGGTTGCATTCTCGGCCAGTGCTGGGATTCAACCGGCTTCAACATGGGCAAAGATGGCTTCGGCTATGTTGCACCAAAAGAAGGTGCGATTGCTTGGAACCAAGGCTACATGGTTATGAAGAATGCCAAGAACATAGAACAAGCTGTTGAATGGGCAAACTTCCAAGCCACACCCGAAGGTGGTGCTGCCATGGCCAAGACCTATGCTGCAAACCCAGTTGGCAAAGGCGCTGTTGAACTGCTCGACCCAGCAAATGCTGCATTCTATGCTGCAGCCTTCCCTGGCGATGCATTGACAAAGCTTTGGTGGTGGCCAGTTCAGACCAGCTCTTATTTGAAGCTGCGCGCTGAATATGCAGACAAGTTCATCGCTGCTTAATTAAGCACACCTGAAGGCGACGGGCGCAAGCCCGTCGTTTCTTTTTTTATTGCACTTTGAGTAAAAGAATAACAAGTTTGGCAAAAGCCAACGGAATAATGGGCGAAACGGGGTAGGGTATATGAGTGAAGATGTAGAACTTTCGCACGTGAACATGGATTTCGGCAAATTTCGCGCTGTAAATAATGTCAACGTAACGATCAAGGCTGGCGAATTCTTTTCCTTTCTCGGGCCATCAGGTTGCGGCAAAACTACCATCCTGCGTTTGATTTCTGGCTTCATGGACCCCACAGGCGGGGCTGTAAAAATCGGCGGCCAAGATATGATTGGCATTGGTCCCAACAACCGACCCACAGCTTTGATTTTCCAAAACTTGGCCCTGTTTCCCCTGATGCCCATTTGGGAAAACATCGCTTTCGGACTTGAGGTGCGTGGTGTTGATAAAGCCACCCGCCGTGCCAAAGCCGAAGAACTTTTGAAACTTGTTGACCTTCATGATTCTGCCGACAAGAAAGTGAGCCAACTTTCGGGCGGTCAAAAGCAACGCGTGGCCATTGCCCGCGCTTTGGCAGTTGAGCCCAAAGTGATGTTGCTGGATGAACCACTTTCCGCCCTTGATTTAAAATTGCGCCAGCACATGCGGGCCGAACTGCGTGCCATTCAAAAGCGCACGGGCGTTACCTTTATTTATATTACGCATGATCAAGGTGAAGCCTTGGCCATGTCAGACCGTGTGGGCGTGATGTCTCAAGGTGTTTTGCAGCAAGTGGGCACACCGATGGAGATTTATAACAATCCGGCCAATGGTTTTGTTGCATCCTTCGTGGGCGAGAATAACATCTTTGAGGGAACTGTGAAGTCGTTGACCAAAGATGTTGCCACGTTCGCAACCTCATCGGGTGAGTTCACAACAAAAGTTG
>JANYHE010000009.1 GCA_025359215.1 Hyphomicrobiales bacterium | reverse complement strand
AACATCTCAATGCAGAGGCAACTTCGAGCGCGCTTGCGGCTTATGTCACAGGTGTTGTCGCCAGCAATCTGATAGGCCGCCTCTTATCGGCTACGATCGCGGACCGCTTTGGGTTAGGCGCAAACTTCTATCTTTTTGCGGCGCTGAATCTCGCAGGTGCAGTTCTCGTATACACAAATCTCGACCGTATGCAGCCTATCGCCTCGCCTGGCGATACAGGATCACCACTTTCAAGTTGGGGTCGCCATCTGAGCAATCCCGCACTACGGGCCAGTTTCGGTATTGGCTTTCTCATTTTATTCGCGTTTCTCGGTATCTTTACCTACGTCAACTTTGTTTTAGCACGCCCACCCATTTCAATAAGCATGATGTCGCTCGGGTTGGTGTATTTTATATTTCTTCCATCAATGTTGACAACACCAATTGCTGGGAAAGTGGCTGCCCGCATTGGCACAAGACTAGCACTTTGGATCGGATTACTTGTTGCTGGAATTGGTCTCACTTTGGTGCTTTCGCCGAACTTGAATGGCATCCTTGCCGGAATGGCTTTGGTCGGTGTTGGCACTTTCTTTGCCCAAGCAGTGGCGACCGGATTTGTGGCACGCGCAGCAATGGGCGATAGGGCTGCGGCCAGTGGCCTCTATTTAGCGTCCTATTACCTCGGGGGGCTAACTGGTGCAGCCATTCTCGGTCAAGCTTTTGATCGCTATGGTTGGACAGCTTGTGTGGCGGGAGTTGCCGCTGCGCTTGCCCTTGCTGCAGTACTCACATTTTGGCTGCGAGTCAGAGCAGTTGATTGATTGTTTCCATCCATAATAATGGCGGCCACCTGGGCAGGCAATTGACAGTGCTGCTCTCTGAGTTGGCCTCAAGTTAATTCGATAAGCCCACGCTATTGATTTCAGAGAAACTCGGCATTTCTGTTCTTCCTGGCGATCGGCGACAACTGCGTTAGACCGAGACCACAAGCGTCGTTCGGCAGCCATCAATTCAGGAGAAGAGACGATGTTCAAACGTGAAAATATTTATCAAATTGCCTTGGGTGCCACAATCATGCTGGCTTTAGCTGGTGCCTCCGGCTCTGCATTTGCAGGTGAATGCCCTGCAGACAAGGTGAAGGAAGGCGCTGTCACATCAGGCCCCGACAAACCTGTAGGGGTGACTGACACAGTTATAGCATCAATTGATCTTGCCCCGAAAGGCGACAACTTCAAAGGCCAAATGTTGCGCATGCGCAAACTTACGATTGAACCAGGTGGCATTGTACCTTGGCATGAGCATAGCAAGCGCCCTGCAAACATTTACGTCATCTCAGGCACCATTGAAGAATACCGTTCGAACTGTCTTGTTCCAATCGTTCACAAGGCTGGCGATGTAACTGCGGAGTTTGGCAAGGGCCTTGCCCATTGGTGGAAGAATACAAGCACGGAGCCTGTAGTCTTGATTTCGTCTGACTTGTTTGAGGACGCCATGAAAGACCCCCACATGATGTAACGCATCCCAGATCGGTTTCATGACCGCCGATTAAGGGAAACAGCGCGCGTGATACTTGCACACCCACAACCATCACGCGCGCTACAAATGCACTAATATTGGAGATTCAATATGATCCGAAGAAATTTTAATCTTGCTGCACTTGCTCTTGCAACCCTGTTGTCAGCAGTTAGCACAGTTAAAGCTGAGACACCCAATTCCGATGGTATCGTGCGGAACAAGAGTGTTTATGGCATGGCCGAAACGATCCAGCGTATCACAAAAGATATTGAGAACAAGAAGATCAAACTCTTTAACGTTATCGATCAAGCGATGCTCGCAAAAGATGCGGGTGTTGAGCTTCGGCCTTCATCCCTCATCGTCTTTGGTAATCCACCACTGGGAACACTTTTCCTGACGTCCAAGGCAGAAGCAGGTCTCGATTGGCCTGTACGGCTCTTGGTGTTTGAAGATGAAAACAAACAGGTTTGGACCGCCTATACCGATTTCCACTGGATCGCAAAACGCCACAACATCGAGAATCGTCAACCACAATTCGATAAGGCAACCGAAGTTATCTCATCAATTGTGTCCGCCACAATGAAGTGATTTGCCAATACAGCTAGATTATCAAATCCATGCGTTGTTAGTATTTCTGCCCAACCCAATATTTTGCCAAATTATATTGAGGTGAGATCAAATCCGATCCATCCAGCAAGTTTAAACTGGCATATAAAATCTCAAAAGGAGATCATCATGAAAAAATTTATCATAGCAACTGCCGCACTTTTAGTGATATCGGGCTCAGCGTTTGCTGCACAATCAGAAGAAGGCATGAATAACCGTGACGCGCGTCTGGCGATGAATCACATGATGACCATGCTCAAGCATGAAATGATGATGACAAAGCGCCACATGGCAGACCTTACCAGGCAGATGGAAGCACTCGGCGCAATGGAAGCCGGTGGCAACATCTCCCGTCATTAATTCGAAAGCGAAAAGAGGTTGGGCCTGTCTGGCCCAACCTTATCTCCAAGTATAGAATGCATTGATTGAGGACTTGGCTCAATTAAGGTGCGAAACACATTGAGCACCTCTATTCTATTTGCCGCTCGGGCAATAATTTGTTTCCACTTTAGCATAGCCTCCCTCTCAGCGATTTCAACATCCGGGTCAAAAATGCTGGTAGGTGCGGAAGATCAAACCGCCAAAATCTTTGGAGCCGCCAGAGTGTTTAATAATGCCATTCACAGCGATAACAGATGTCATTGGAACAGAACTGTTTAGAGAATTACCTCAAATACAAGCCGCGTACCCTCGCCTTTGGCGCTTTTGATACTAAGCTTTCCATTTAATATTTCAGCCTGTTCTCGCATTCCCAATAATCCGAAATGACCAGGTTTTGGGCTGGTAGGATCAAACCCCTGACCGTTATCGACGACAGTCAAAGAAAGAATTTGAATTGCACGATCGCCGCGATCTAACCCAACACTCAAATTCACGGTCGTGGCATTTGAGTGTTTTTCGATGTTATGAAGCGCCTCCTCAGCAATGCGAAAGGTAGTTTCAGCCTTTGGTCCAGCGAGGTCTGCAGCCAAATCATCGATTTCAAAAGTAACTTCGACTTCCATGCGTTCTTTAAGTTTTGCGACCAATTTTTGCAAAGCTGATTTTAATCCATCGTCGCGGACTGCAAAATATCGCAGTTCGATCACCGCATCGCGTGCCAGGTTCAAGCCTTCCTGTGCGGCTGTTTCGGCATAGGCCAGTTCTTCCAAAACCAATTCCGGCTTCGCTTTATGAAATTTCTGGATCAACCTTATTTGCGTTAGCATCGCAAGCATCGAATGGGCCAGCGTGTCGTGCAGGTCACGAGACAAACGCAAACGATCGCGGGTGATGGCTGCAATTCTGGTTTCCTCTGAGAGCCGCTGAACCTCGCGCGTGCGCTCCACGATTATTTGGTCGAGATTTTTATTGAGTTCGGCCAAGTCTTCATTGGCCCGTTTTTGACTGTTGAATAGGCCCGCCAGTGAAACAGATATTCGCGAAACTTCGTCGTCACCGTGGCTTGCAATGAATTCTTGCGTCTTACCCAATTTCAACTGCTCAGCTGATTGCGCAATCCTTGAAAGTCCTGAGAGAATATATCGAATTCCAAATGCAGAAGCCGCAGTGATTGCTAAACCCATGACGAGGCAGGCAAGACTAATTATAACTGCTAAATTATATGCCGGTAAATAAGCGGAGGACTTAGATTCGCGCAAAACTGCAATCCAACCAGTGGCTTTGAAATCAGTGACACCATGCCCGTTGGAATATCCTATGAGATAGTGGGTGGTGGCAAAAGTGCCTGAATGTTCAATTGATGTTTTAGTCCCTATTGTGGTCAGTAAGCGGTTCATGGAGATTGTATCTAAAGAAGCGACACCATCGCGATTTCGCGTCAAACCTCGACCACTTTGATCAATAAGAAAAACATCTATAGGGCGGTTGCCGGCGAGAGTTTTAGTGCTCTTCAAAACGATGCTTTCAATCAAGTCCATATCAAAGGCCGCAGCGACATATGCAGCTATTGTCCCATGAGACTGTTTCACAGGCACAGTGATGAACAGATATCGCTGTTTACTCCTCGAATTTATTCTGTTGAGGGCCTGATCTAACGCGGTGAATTCTTGTGCGCCACTTACAAAATCACCTGAAGTTGCGGCCTCAAACCATGCGTTTTCACCAACATATGCGCCCTTCAAATGATTGCCGTCGTCAGAGATAACAACACCAGATCGATCGACAACTCCCACCCAGGCCGCGTTGTCCAGCTTGCTTTTGGCTGCGGCAATCAGTTCTTCTGTGGCAACACGACTTCCACCTTCACTAGAGGTTGAAAAAACACTGGCTGCCATTTCTAGAGTATCAAAAAGGGCCTGTATTTTAAGATCGACTGCGTCAACCACGTGTTGTGCACGATCTGAGTAAAGGGTTCCAATTTCGCGCTCGACAATATTCTGCACAATGCTGCTGATGTAGATTCCAACGAGCAAAGACGATATGATGGAGAGAGCAGCAAAAACCCAAGATATCCTAGCAGCCAAGCTTTTGCGCGGATCAAAAACACTTAAAAACGATCCCAACATTCTTTGTTACTTTCGTCACATGACAAAATGCATTCCTACGCCCACATTCTCGTCGGGGAACGAACACACTTGGCAAGCAATACAGGCAAGTTATGAAAAATGAAACGGCAACGACCATGAAAATGCTAATAGAAGATATTACAAAAGCCAGTGGTGTCGATTGCCTAAAAGCCGAATTGGCATTGGGTGCGATGTTGGGTTTTCTGGGATCACGATTGCCGTCTCCAATTATGGGGCGAATCAGAGAGGCCATATCGAACGGGAGCGATGATAAAGACCTTGGTAATTCTAGCAATTGATAGCATTGTGAAAATCAATTTTATTTGAGTTCCAAATATGAATGAAATTCGTATTCTGATCGCAGAAGATCAAACACTGGTCCGCCGGGCTTTTTCGGCCATGCTTTCCATTGAACCCGATATTAAAGTTGTCGCACAAGCCGCTGATGGCGTCGAGGCTATACAGTTGTCGCGGCAATGGCGACCCGACATTGTGTTGATGGATTTACAAATGCCACGCATTGGCGGAATTGGTGCGATGAAGCGCATTCTGGAAGATGTGCCGCAAGCGCGCATCATTGTTCTCACAACATTTGATACCGATGATTTAGTTTTTGAAGCTATTTCGGCAGGTGCACACGCCTATCTATTGAAGGACTCGAATGAAGCCGAGATCTTGGACACGATTCGAGGCGTGCATGCCGGGCAGCACCACCTCTCGCCAAAAATTGCGGGCAAGGTGATGAATGAAATCCGCCGTCAAAGGCCATCCGAAGCCGAAGCCCTCAATGTAAATGACTCTGCTGATGAAGATTTAACCGAGCGCGAAGAAAGGGTTTTGGGCTTTATCGCACAAGGCAAAACCAATCGCGAAATTTCTGAAAAGGTTTTTTTGGCTGAAGGTACAGTTAAAAACTACGTCAGCAAAATTATGGAAAAACTTCATGTTGAATCACGCACCGAATTGGCAATCAAAGCTCTGAAACGCAAGTAGTTCTGCTACGAGAGAAAGTTGATAAACTTAACCATCGCAAATATGTTTCCTGTCGGGTCGTTTTCGGGCTGATGACACGGGCATAAAATGCTGCCAAACTAAGATATGAATATGCATTCCTGCCCTCACCAACAAAATTGTATTCAGAAATGTTTTCGATCAAATTTGGAAACCTATCGGGGATTAGATTATCCACTCTTTGTCTCTTCGCAATCATGGCAAATTTGACTTTGGTCCAGGCCAAGCAGGTTGAAATTATCAGGCTTGACCCTCAAACTAAGCCGTCTCGCTATAAACTCGATTTAGCCATCGATCCTTCCGCAAAAAGTTTTAGCGCCTCAGCTGATATTGAAATAGCACTTGAAGCACCCAAAAAGAGCATTGTCTTGCATGCGCTGGGACTGCAGTTTGATGACATTGAAATCAAATACAAGGGTTCCACGCAAACTGGAGCTATGTCTGAATTGGCAAATGATGGAACAATTGTCTTAAATTTCCCGAAAGAAATTGCAATTGGAAGAGCCACACTTCATTTCAAATATCATGCCGCTTTCTCTTCTGGGCTTGAGGGTCTGTACAAAGTTACAGACAGAAAAACGAATTCAGTTTTTACGCAGTTTCAAGCAATTGGCGCCAGACGGGCATTTCCTTGCTTTGACGAGCCGGGTTTTAAAGCGCCCTTTGAAATAAGTGTTACCACGCCACAAAAATACCAAGTCATTTCCAACACGGTTCAAACAAAATCCGAACAATCAAACAAGAACATCACATATCACTTTGCGGCTACAAAACCCTTGCCAACTTATCTTATACTCCTTGCCGTAGGTAATTTTGATGTTGTTTCGCATTCCCCCATTGTAACATCAGACCTTCGAACCCACACCATACCATTGCGCGGCATTGCCATGCGTGGGCGCGGCAATGAATTGAAAGCAGCGCTTGATGTCACGTCGAAATTACTTTTGATGGAAGAAAAATATTTTGGCATTGCTTATCCCTTCGATAAACTGGACATTATTGCCGTGCCAGATTTTGGAGCTGGTGGCATGGAGAACGCAGGGGCAATAACATATGACGAAAATTTGGTTTTGCTCGGTGATGATGCAACTTTGCAGCGGCGCAGAGATTTTCTGACGACCCATGCACATGAAATTGCCCACCAATGGTTTGGTAATCTGGTAACGCCCAAATGGTGGGATGACCTTTGGCTCAATGAATCATTTGCCACATTGATGGAGGCGAAATTTGCCAGCCAGATTGAACCAGACTGGCGGTTTGAAACGGATGTTCAAAAAAATGCCCATGAAGCCATGCTGCTGGATGGCGCAAGTTCGGTGCGCCGTGTCCATGAACCAGTCACATCGGTCGATGGTATCACCGCAGCATTTGATGCAATCACCTATCAAAAAGGGGCTGCCATTCTTGCTATGGTTGAAGACACCTTAGGCCAAACAGAGTTTCAAACGTTTGCACATCAGTTTCTCCAAAATCACACCTTTAAGGCAATCGATAGCCAAGACTTTATAAAAGCGCTGCGCTTTGAAAAGAAAGGTGATCAAGCTGCCAACATACTCTCATCATTTATAGAAAATCCAGGACTGCCTGTCGTAACTATCAACGCGACTGACATCATTCAAACTCGCTTTCTAGCAAAGAACGCTGGCACCTCACCGGTTTGGACTTTCCCATTCAGTTTAGAAAAAAACCACGATTTTAGAGGTTATTTTATTCGCAATTTGACTTCCACTGCGTGGACAGAACTATTGAAGGAGGTAGTTTCGATGCCGCGCCCACAAGCGCTGGCCATCGCAATTAATTTCGATTTGGCATTTGTAGAGGGCCGAATTTCTTTGCAGGATTATCTGAGTGGAGTTGTGAAATTTTCAAAACATCCCGATTGGGAAGTGGCCGGATTTGCCCTCGAGCGGCTTGAGTTTATTGAAAATGAAGCAGCGCCTCACTCAAACACATCAAGAGCTGTTCAGCGTTTGATGCGCGATATTTATGGCCCTGTGCTGACGAGAATTGGAATCACAACGTCGTTGGAAGGCAAAGGCATAGAATTATGGATTTCAGAATTGCAACGTGAACACCTCGCTGAATTGTTTGCCGCAAGCGGGGCAAGTCCGAACTTAAAGAGTGAGCTTGCAAAACTTGGCGCAACAATAATCAGGCAAAACTTAAAATCACTAGATGAGAATGATCAAGTTCCTGCAGATGTGATTGAGGCTGCGCTCATTGCTGCCTCTGAGACGGGAGGCGATGTTTTCTTACGAAAATCCATTGCGCGCTTCAAAACATCGGATGATGGTTATGAGCGCGAAATCTGGTTGCACGCCATTGCAGCCAGCCGGGCTGCAAATTCATCGACTGAAATCGAAAAACTTCTCTTGAGCGACGATATTCGCAACCAAGAAGTGCCAACTTTGCTATTCGCGCGCGCCACGATTCCAGCTTACAGGAATGAGACCTGGGATATTATAGATCGAAACAGCCAAATGTTATTGAAACGATTGAACGGTGATTTGGAAATTACGCTCATCCAAATTGCAGACGTATTTGCCAGTGAAGAATTGGCACAGCGGGTGAACGCCTCGATTACACCGCTGCTTGGAACGCTGCGCGGCGGAGAGGTTCAACTCAAGCAAACCCTTGAACGTATTCGCATGAATGCTGCAATTGTAGCGCGTTTTCCGTCTTGAAATCGCTATTTATCTATCTTTCAGGCGCGAATGATCGACATGCCAATTTGCAACGGGCATTAGCCCATTCCCAAATCCAACCTTCGACCCTCTGGAAAGTTGCGCACGGCAAAAATGGGAAGCCACAATTACTTCTCAATGGTGCGGCGAAACTTGGATTCTCGCTCAGCCATGCTGAAGGCATTGAGGTGGTGGCACTCCTCGAAGAAGACCGCGAATTGGGTGTCGATGTCGAATTATGGCCGCAAAGAGAAACTGATTTGGATTTTTTACAAACCATCGCCTCGGAGGAAGATCGCAAAGTCGTTGCCAAATTAACAGGTGGCAAACATGATGCAGGCGTCGCTTTGTGGGTTTTGAAAGAAGCAGCCCTAAAATGCTCAGGCGAAGTCATGACTGATCCACGAGAGCTGTCAGCGATTAGACAGTTTGACAATGTGTTTCTATTGAAATCGAGTGCTTTTGCCAGTGCCCCACATCCCGAAATTGATGTCGCACTTCATGTTTTGACATCGGAAAAAGACGCACACCAGATTTTTTTGCTCGCTGTGGCAATGCCGGCAGGATCATTGCACAAGCGACCAATCAAATTCGAGGGAAAGGACTGGAGATTGTCCCCGTTCCAATCCTAGACACCATTTCATTACAAATTTGTATACCGCCCGTCACGATCAAAAATGACTTTTGGCACAGGTAGGCCGGGGTTGTCATCGGCTAGTCATCTTCCTTAGTGATAGGACCAGCCCAAATGAACGCATTGAACGAACAAATTTTACAACAATCAGCGAAGCAACTGTCGAATCCTATCTATGGAGATTCGATACCGGAATTTATGCGCCCAGAGACGCTGGCTGAAATTTTTGCATCGACCGTCAAAGCCAAGGGCAATCATATAGCCATAATCGAAGGAGAACGGCGCCTCAGCTATAAGCAAGTTGATTTGGAATCCAATCGCATTGCGGCTGGTCTTTTGAACAAAGGCATTTTACCTGGCGATGTGGTGGGCTTATATTTTCCGAGAGGTGCCGATTTGCTCATTGCGCAAATCGCCATCGCCAAGACCGGTGCCGCATGGCTTCCCTTTGATGCTGAAACGCCGAAAGATCGCATTGCTGTTTGCCTCACTGATTCTGAAGCCAAAGGTTTGTTGACAAATGATGCCTACGCGGCTCGTGTTGCTCCCTTAGATCTGCCCATATGGTCGAGTGCCATTGCTACAAAAACCTCAACACTTCCCAATGCCAAATTGCGTGGCCATAGCGCTGATCATATAGCTTATTTGATTTACACCTCAGGTTCTACCGGCGCGCCAAAAGGCATTGCCATTACCAACCGAAACATCTGCCATTACCTGCGCGCCTCCAACGCGGTGTTTGGCATAACCGAAAACGACATCATGTTCCAAGGATGCTCAGCAGCTTTTGATTTGTCGATGGAGGAAATCTGGATTCCCTACATGGTCGGCGCATCACTTTGGGTCGCCAATGCTGAAATGATTGCAGACGTTGAAGCACTTCCAGGCCTAATGCGCCAAGCTGGCATAACTGCTATCGATACTGTTCCCACTTTATTGTCGATGCTGGTGGGCGATGTTCCAAGTTTGCGCACTGTGATTTTGGGGGGCGAGGCCTGCCCACCAAACCTGGTTGATCGCTTTGCCACGCACGGACGCCGCTTGTTCAATTCTTATGGTCCAACTGAAACAACAGTCGTTGCGACAATCGCGCAATTGCAGCCGGGCGAAGCCCTTACCATAGGCACACCTATTGCAAATCATTCTGCTTATGTTGTCGACGAAAATATGAACTTGGTCGCTCCCGGTGAAAAGGGCGAACTTTTAATTGGAGGGCCAGGGGTTGCTCCGGGATACTTGGGCAGACCGGATTTAACCGCACAAAAGTTCATTGCAAACCCATTTGAAAGTTCAGCAACGGACCCCGTGCTCTATCGCTCAGGCGATGCTGTGAGCATCAATTCGGCGGGAAAAATTCTGTTCCATGGTCGCATTGATGATCAAGTAAAAATCCGCGGCTTTCGTGTTGAACTGGGAGAAATCGAAACGGCCATTGCTGAGCACGCAGGTGTTGAACATGCAGCGGTGATTTTGCGCAATGAGGCAGGTCTAGATACATTAATAGCATTTGTGGCACCGAGCAAATCTGCAAGCCTTGATAAAGCGGAGTTGCGCGCCGCATTGCGCAAGCGCTTGCCACCTTACATGGTGCCCTCACAATTTGAAATCATTGATGAAGTGCCACGCCTCTCATCCGGCAAGGTCGATCGCAAAACATTAAAAGCCCGCCCACTCACTCTTGTTGCCACTGCTGCGACCGAACAGGAAGAAGCGCAAAGCCCAATTGAGAGTGTTCTTCTGGCTGCAGCACAACTCACATTCCCCGGCCAATCCATTCCCTTTGCTGCTGATTTTTTCACTGAACTCGGCGGACATTCCCTTCTGGCCGCACAATTTATTTCACGGGTACGCAAGACCAGTGGCTGCGCAGCGATAACCTTGCAGGACGTTTATACCAGTCGCACATTGCGCAATATGGCCCAAGTTCTTCATGACCGTGGAGCCAAAGTTGAAGCGGAAAGCCAGCAGACGAATATATTGCCATCGCGGGCATCAAAGCAGCGGCGCATTTTGTGTGGGCTTGCACAAGCTATCACGCTGCCGTTTTTGCTCACTTTACATGCAGCACCTTGGCTGGCGATCTTCACCACCTACTCTATCATCAGCGCCGACGACGCGCCATTCTATGTTGACATGGCGCTCATTTTCTCGGCTTTCTTTATCGTGACACTTTTCAATTATGCCTTTGTGCCGCTGGCCAAGTGGGCCATTATTGGCCGCACCAAACCAGGCATCTATCCTCTGTGGGGTAGCTATTATTACCGTGTCTGGCTGGTCGAACGGTTGACAGCGCTTGTTCATTTAAAATGGATGCAAGGCACGCCTGTGATTAGAGCCTATTTACGGTTGCTTGGTGCAAAAGTGGGTAAACACGCTTTGATCAGTGAACTTGACGCAGGCGCAATTGATCTCATTTCGATTGGTGACCACGCATCTTTGGGTGGCAAAATCATCATTTCAAACGCCCGCACTGTTGGTGATAAATTTATAGTCGGGCCGGTCACCATTGGCGACGATGTTGTTATAGGATCTTCGTCTGTAATCGAAAATGACGTTGTCATCGGCAATGGCGCTGAATTGGGGGATCTCACATCTTTGCAAGCTGGCACTCACATTCCTGCCTTTGAATCGTGGAGCGGCTCTCCAGCTCGAAAAGTAGCGGATCTTGACCCTGCTGATTTACCAGTGGCGGCAACAACGTCCCGCAGGCAGGCGATAGCGCAAACTGCATTATATTTGCTGTTGCTCATCATTGTTCCGCCTATCGGCTTAATGCCAATTGTGCCAGCGTTTCGCCTTATGGAGTATTTTGACACGATCCTCAATCCCATCATGGGAGGTATTAATTATTTTTGGTATATGCCTCTCTTGGCTTTGCCAGCGGCTGCTTCGCTAGTGGTGTTTACGGCTCTTTTCATCGTGGCCATTCGCTGGTTGATTCTGCCACGCATCAAGCCTGGAACTTATTCAGTGTTCAGCAGTCTCTATATCCGCAAATGGATTATTTCGCTCGCAACTGAAGTAATGCTCGATACATTATCGTCGATTTTTGCCACAATCTATATGCGCAGTTGGTATCGCTTGATGGGAGCCCGCATCGGCAAAGGGTCTGAAATTTCGACAAATCTATCTGGCCGCTACGACCTGATCAATATTGGTGATGGCAACTTTATTGCCGATGATGTTCAATTAGGCGATGAAGAAATGCGCCGCAATTGGATGACGCTTGGATTGGTTACGACAGGTTCTAAAGTTTTTATCGGCAATGAAGCCGTGATTCCGATGAACTATGCAGTGCAATCTGGTGCTTTGATTGGTGTAAAGTCTCGTCCTCCAGCGGGCGGCAATGTTGGAGCTTCGGAAACGTGGTTTGGTTCACCAGCAATCCAAATGCCTGTACGTCAAATGTTTGATTCAACTGCAAACTCGACGTTTGAGCCAAGTTTGATGATGAAACTGGGGCGTGCCGCGTTTGAAGCCTTCAACATCAGCCTGCCGACAGCACTGTTCATATCGCTCGCAACATACGGGATGGCCTTCCTCAGTGAACCTGTGACTGAAGGAAGTTGGATTGAATTGGCGTTTTCGGTGTTATGTGTTGTTGCGGCAATTGATCTGGCACAGCTCGCTATTGCAGTGGCCTGCAAGTGGATTGCGATGGGAATTTACAAACCAACTATAAAACCCATGTGGTCATGGTGGGCGCTGCGCACGGAAGCTGTTGCTGTGATGTATTGGGGCATGTCTGGCAAAGCTCTGCTCGAACATTTGCGTGGAACCCCATTCTTGCCCATGGCGCTGCGCCTGTTCGGTGTGAAAATCGGCAAGGGCGTTTATATGGACGCTACCGACATCACAGAGTTTGACTGCGTAACCATCGGCGATCACGTCGCTATCAATGCTGGTGCCTGCCTGCAAACTCATCTCTACGAAGATCGGTTAATGAAGGTAGGGCGAATCTTAGTGGGCAATGATGTAACAATTGGTGCAGGCTCAACGGTGTTGTACGACACGCAGCTTGGTGATGGCTCAGTAATTGGCCCGCTCACATTGGTGATGAAGGGTGAAGAGTTGCCAGTGCGCACATCTTGGGTGGGTTCGCCGGCACAACCCGTACAGATTTTAAGTCCAAGCCAAGGAGTTTTGTTACCTGCAGAGACATCAACGGTGCCATTAGCAGCTTGATGCGTTAGGATACCACTGTCAGGTCTTGTGGGGCTATGCGAACCGAGGTGTCTTATTTGTATTTCAGCCTTGACCGCCATCGCCCACCAAGCCAGCCGCTTGAATGCCAGCCAAGGCAGCAGCCTCATCATTGTCCGATGTGTCGCCCGAAATGCCGACGGCACCGACAATTTTGCCGTCCGTTGACTTTATCAACACGCCACCGGGCACCGGAACCATGCCACCCTGCACGGCACTCAGGGCACCTGCCAAGAAATGCGGGCGCTCCTTGGCTAGTTTTTCAAGTGAACGCGTGCCCATATTGAAAGACATCGCTGCATTGGCTTTGGCGCGTGCCACATCAAAGCGCGCCAGTGACGAGCCATCCTGAATGGCGGCAGCAACCACAGTGCCACGCGTATCGAGAATGACAATGCCGAGGGGTTTAAGGTTTGATGCTTTGGCATGGTCAAAGGATTTTGCGATAATGGTTTGAGCGGTGACGAGAGTGAGAGTCATGAATTTCCTATATTGGGTTTTGTGACGCGTCTGAGCGTAAGGTTAATCCGCCCGCCTTCTTTCAACAAGGTCGAAGTTCCGACATTCACGCGGTCGATGCCGTGGAAGCACAGGCGACTTTCCCCACCCATCACCAGCACATCGCCGGATGCTAGTTTCAAGGTTGAGGTTTTGCCGCCACGCTCCGTGCCGCCAAACCGGAACACCGCTGTATCACCCAGTGAGATCGACACCACGGGTGCAGAAAAATCTTCCTCGTCTTTATCTTGATGCAATCCCATCTTGGCCCCACCTTGATAGAAATTGACGAGGCAGGCTTCGGGCGGTTGCTTGTAGCCAGAGACCTTGCTCCAAATATCCAAAACGGCCTGAGGCATGGGAGGCCAAGGGGTTCCAACATCAGGGTGCAGCCCTTGATAGCGATAACCGTTGCGGTCGCTCACCCAGCCTAAGCTGCCAAGATTGGTCATGCGCACGGAAAACGGCCGTCCGGTTCTGGGCATCAGAGGAATAAATAAAGGAGCTTTGGCCACCGCCAAGCGCAATTCGGACACCAAAGCCTCTTGTTCGGCCCTGTCCAGCATCCCGGAATAGTGTTTCATGCCATTATTCACTGAATTCTCTCATCACTAAACCTTGATAGCTGCAATTCTCGCCCCTATATACCGCCAGAACGCCAAATCAGACTTCTGATGTGGCAATTTTTAATGTGGGGGCTGCGGCCTTCCAGTGCCTGTTCAGGGGCTGGAAATAGCGCCTGCCAGAGGAGAAGACACTATGGGTAAAGTTATTGGTATTGATCTTGGCACCACAAACTCTTGCGTGGCTGTTATGGAAGGCAAATCGGCCAAAGTGATCGAGAACGCGGAAGGGGCTCGCACCACGCCCTCAATCGTGGCTTTTAACGCTGAAGGCGAAACTTTGGTGGGCCAACCCGCCAAACGCCAAGGTGTGACCAATCCTGAAAACACCTTCTTTGCGATCAAGCGCCTGATCGGTCGCCGCATGGAAGACCCGATGGTTGCTAAGGACAAGAAATTGGTTCCTTATAATATTGTCAAAGGCGACAATGGCGATGCATGGGTTGATAGCCGCGGCACCAAATATGCCCCATCACAAATTTCAGCTTTCACCTTGACCAAGATGAAGGAAACTGCAGAGCGCTATTTGGGCGAGCCCGTAACCCAAGCTGTGATCACGGTTCCAGCTTATTTCAACGACAGCCAACGCCAAGCCACCAAGGATGCTGGCCGCATTGCCGGTCTTGAAGTCTTACGTATCATCAACGAGCCAACGGCTGCTGCTCTGGCTTATGGCCTCGACAAGCGCGAAGCCGGCACCATTGCAGTTTACGATCTTGGCGGCGGCACGTTCGACGTTTCCGTTCTGGAAATCGGTGACGGTGTATTCGAAGTGAAGTCCACCAACGGCGATACCTTCCTTGGCGGTGAAGATTTTGACATGCGCATTGTTGATTATCTTGCCGACGAGTTCAAAAAAGAACAGGCGATTGATCTTCGTAAAGACAAGCTTGCGCTTCAGCGTCTGCGTGAAGCGTCTGAAAAGGCCAAGGTTGAACTTTCATCTGCCATGCAGACTGAAATCAACTTGCCCTTCATCACCGCTGATGCTTCCGGCCCAAAGCATTTGGCCATGAAGCTCACCCGCGCCAAGCTGGAAGCTTTGGTCGATGATCTAATTCAGAAAACTGTTGAGCCTTGCCGCCAAGCCTTGAAAGATGCTGGTGTGACTGCAGCGCAAATTGATGAAGTCGTTCTCGTGGGCGGTATGACCCGCATGCCGAAAGTGATCGAAATCGTAAAGCAGTTCTTCGGCAAGGAGCCTCATAAGGGTGTTAACCCTGATGAAGTGGTGGCCATTGGTGCTGCCATTCAGGGCGGTGTTCTCAAGGGCGAAGTGAAAGACGTGTTGTTGCTCGATGTAACACCGTTGTCTCTCGGCATTGAAACCTTGGGCGGCGTGTTCACACGGTTGATTGATCGCAACACGACAATCCCAACCAAGAAGGGCCAAGTGTTCTCGACAGCTGACGACAATCAGACAGCTGTGACCATTCGCGTGTTCCAAGGCGAGCGTGAAATGGCGGCTGATAATAAGTCGCTTGGCCAGTTTGACCTGATGGGCATTCCATCAGCACCACGTGGCGTTCCACAAATCGAAGTGACATTTGATATCGATGCCAACGGCATTGTGAATGTTTCAGCGAAAGATAAAGCCACCAACAAAGAACAGCAGATTCGCATTCAAGCCTCAGGCGGCCTGACCGAAGCTGAAATTGAGAAAATGGTGAAAGACGCCGAAGCCAACTCTGCTGAAGACAAAAAGCGCAAGGAAATGGTTGAAGCCAAGAACCAAGCTGAAGGCTTGATTCACACCACGCAGAAAACTTTGATTGATGCAGGCGATAAGGTTTCAGCCGATGATAAGGGCGAGATTGAAGCAGCAATTGCTGATCTTAAAATCTCAATCGAAGCGGGCGATGTTGAAGCCATCCAAGCCAAAACCACAGCGCTTATGCAGCTTTCCATGAAAATGGGCGAAGCCATGTATAAGGGTGGTGGCATGGGTGATGCGCCCACAGGTGCTGCCGATAACGACCACAATGACGATGATGATAAAGTTGAACGCGATGAACTCGACGACATTATGGATGCCGAGTTTGAGGAAGTTGACGACAAGAAGAAGTCGTGATTTCTATTCGATAACTGATCATTGCCCTCGTCCGCTTTCGGGCGGGGGCTTTTTCCTGTAGAGACCAAATATGGCCAAGCGCGATTTTTATGAAGTTCTGGGTGTTCAAAAAGGTGCCGATGAAAAGGCATTAAAGACTGCCTATCGCAATCTCGCCAAAAAACTCCATCCTGATGCCAACCATGGCAGCACGGAAACCGACGCCAAGTTCAAGGAATTGAACGAGGCTTATGACATTCTCAAAGACCCACAAAAGAAGGCCGCTTATGATCGCTTTGGCCATCAGGCTTTTGAAAATGGCGGCGGGCAACGTCCGGGCGGCGCTGGCTTTGGCCCTGAATTCAATTCTTCCATGTCCGATATTTTTGAAGACCTGTTTGGCGATATGATGGGCGGTGGTCGTGGAGCCAAAGCCCGCGGCGGAGCGCGCGGTGGCGGGGCTCAGCGCGGCAATGATCTTCGCTATAATCTCGAAATTAATTTAACTGAAGCCTTCACCGGCAAAACCGCAACAGTGCGTGTACCTTCATCCGTTTCATGCGATACGTGCAAAGGCTCCGGTGCCAAGCCCGGCACGCAACCCACCACTTGCCGCACCTGCAATGGGGCGGGCGCCGTGCGCTCGCAATCTGGCTTGTTCACGGTGGAGCGGGCTTGCTCCACCTGTGCTGGCCGTGGCCAAGTGATTGCCGATCCCTGTGGCGCCTGCGGTGGTCAAGGCCGCGTCACCAAAGAACGCAACCTCAATGTCACCATTCCACCTGGTGTGGAAGATGGCACACGCATTAGGCTTGCTGGCGAAGGCGAGGCAGGCTTACGCGGTGGCCCAACGGGGGATCTTTATATATTCCTCTCTATGCGCCCGCATGAATTTTTCCAGCGTGATGGCGCTGATCTGTTCTGCAAAGTGCCCATCTCCATGGCCACGGCCTCACTGGGTGGTGAAATTGAAGTGCCCACCATTGATGGCAAGAAGGCCCGGGTTACCATTCCTGAGGGTACGCAGAACGGCAAACAATTCCGCCTGAAATCCAAGGGCATGCCCGTGCTGCGGTCCTCGCAATCGGGTGATATGTATATTCAAGTGAGCGTCGAAACCCCTGTGAACCTCAGCCGCCGCCAGCGCGAATTGATGCAAGAGTTTGACAAAGAAGCCCGCAACAACTCGCCAGAATCAGAAGGCTTCTTCGCCAAGGCCAAAGCGTTTTGGGATGCTTTTGGTGGTTAGAATTTACCCCTCATTTCTTCGCAATCTCTGCCTTCACTAAATCTTGTGCCTCCGTTGAAGCCCAATCGGCGGGCCCTAATAATCTTCCCACTTCTTTGCCACTGCGATCAATGAGCAGGGTGGTTGGCAGGCCTACCGACTGGATTGCCGCCAAGGCGGTGGCTTTTTGATCGGTGTAGAGCGCCAAGTTATCGGCTCCGGCCTCTTTCAAAAATGCTGCCGAAGCTTCCGCCCCTTTCAAATCTTCACTGATGGCCACCACCTCAAAATCGGCTGACCCCAAAAGCTTTTGCAGTTTTGAAAGTTCCGGCATTTCCTTGCGGCACGGCGCACACCATGTGGCCCACAGATTAACCAGCACCACGCGGCCTTTCCATTTGGAAAGATCAACCACACCACCCGAACTATCTGCAAACGAGAATGGCGCAATGTCCTGAGGGGCCGGATGTTTGATAAAGGCCGCCATGCTGGATGCCGGCACCGCATCAGACACCTTGCTTATTCCACCCCGAAACCAGTAAATACTGGCGAGAGCAACAGCGATTAGCAGCACAATGGGGAACACTCGTTTTTTCATGGTTTGACTTTCGCTTGTGACAGGGGAATTTTAATGACCAATAAAATGTGGGGCGGCAGGTTTAAAGAAGGTCCTTCTGCCATAATGGCAGAAATAAATGCATCAATTGATTTTGATCGCAGATTATACACCCAAGACATTATGGCCTCCAAGGCCCATGCGGCAATGTTGGCCAAGCAAGGCATTATAACCAAGGCCGATGCCAAGAAAATTCGCGTGGGCCTTGACCACATCAATGTTGAAATTGCCACCGGCACCTTCAAATTCTCCAAAGCGCTCGAAGATATTCATCTCAACATCGAAAGCCGCCTTAAGGAGTTGATAGGCGATGCGGCTGGTCGTTTACACACTGCACGCTCACGCAATGATCAAGTGGCAACCGATATGCGCCTCTATGTGCGTGACTGTGTTGACGCGCTGGACGGCGCTTTGCAGGATTTGCAATTGGCCTTGGCCCAAAAAGCTGATGCTCACGCGGCAACCCTCATGCCTGGTTTTACTCATTTGCAATCGGCCCAACCCGTAACATTTGGCCATCACATGCTGGCGTATGTGGAAATGATCGGGCGCGATAGAAGTCGGTTTGCTGATGCCAGAAAGCGGATGAATGAAAATCCACTTGGCGCCGCTGCTTTGGCGGGCACATCTTATGCCATAGACCGCCACATGACGGCGGAAGAACTGGGCTTTGATGGTCCGACACGCAACTCGATGGATTCGGTTTCGGCGCGTGATTATGTGCTTGAGGTTTTGTCGGCTTGTGTCATTTCTTCCATTCACCTCTCAAGGCTTGCTGAAGAAATTGTCATCTGGTGTTCGGCCCAATTTCGCTTTGTGAAGTTGAGTGATAAATTCACCACCGGCTCTTCTATCATGCCACAAAAGCGCAACCCGGATGCAGCAGAGCTGGTGCGTGCCAAGCCTGGTCGCATTTTGGGAGCTTTCACCAGCCTTGCCATGGTGTTGAAAGGTCTGCCACTCACCTATTCGAAAGACATGCAGGAAGACAAAGAACTCACCTTTGATGCGTTAGATAATTTCGCACTCGCCATTGCTGCTATGGCCGGATTGGTGCGCGACATGGAACCGCAGTCAAAAACTTTGCTCACT
The DNA here is from genome assembly GCA_025359215.1 of Hyphomicrobiales bacterium. GTDB lineage: Bacteria > Pseudomonadota > Alphaproteobacteria > Rhizobiales > Aestuariivirgaceae > Aestuariivirga. The sequence goes on along the minus strand of JANYHE010000009.1, from coordinate 1,222 downwards.
GCCGCCAATGCCGATTATTCCACCGCGACGGATTTAGCCGATTGGTTGGTGCAGGCGCTGAAAATGCCATTTCGTGAAGCCCATCACGTCACCGGTAAAATTGTGGCTTTGGCTGAAAAAAAATCCTGTACACTTTCGGAGCTTTTGTTAGAAGACATGCAAGCCATCCACTCTGGCATCACCAAGGTCGTGTTTAAACGTCTGACGGTTGAAGCCTCTGTGGCGTCTCGATCAAGCTTCGGAGGAACTGCACCTTCTAATGTGCGCCGCGAAGCCCGACGTTGGCTACGAGCCTCGAAAGGGAAGTGAGCGATGATGAAATTTCTTAAACAAGCCGGTCTTGCGGCCATCATCGTCTCCACCCTTGCGGGCTGTGGCGTGAGGGGCGACCCTGAGGCCCCCAAACCAACTTTCACCACACAGAATTAAGCCGTGCACCATTTCGCTTATAAAGACGGCATTCTCCACGCCGAAGATGTGAACTTAAAAGCGCTCGCTGAAGAAGTGGGAACACCTTTTTATGTTTATTCGACAGCCACGTTAGAGCGCCACTTCAAGGTGATGAACGAGGCTTTTGCGGGCACGGAGCATTTGCTCTGTTATGCCATGAAGGCCAATTCCAATCAGGCCGTTCTCAAAACAATGGCGGCTTTGGGCTCCGGCATGGATGTGGTTTCTGAGGGTGAACTGCATCGCGCTTTGGCTGCCGGGGTTCCATCTCGCAAAATTGTGTTTTCCGGTGTGGGTAAAACCGCGCGGGAAATGGCGCTAGCTCTCAAAGAGGGCATTGCCTGTTTCAATGTGGAATCAGAGCCTGAATTGGAATTGCTGTCGGAAGTGGCCCAACGTGTGGGCCAACGCGCCTCAGTGTCGATCCGCGTGAACCCCGATGTGGATGCTAAAACCCACGCCAAAATTACCACTGGCAAAGCTGATAATAAATTTGGCATTTCCTATACCCGCGCTTCTGAAGTTTATGCCCGTGCAGCAGCACTTCCCAATATTGATGTGGTGGGCGTTGATATGCATATCGGCAGCCAAATCACCGAGCTGGCACCTTTTGAGCAGGCCTTTAAACTCATGGCCGTGTTGGTTGAACAGTTGAAATCTGAAGGCCACAATATTCGTCACCTCGATTTGGGCGGCGGGCTTGGCGTGCCTTATCGCGGCGACAATGATATTCCACCGCACCCTGATGAATATGCCGCGATGGTCAAGCGCA
>JANYHE010000148.1 GCA_025359215.1 Hyphomicrobiales bacterium | reverse complement strand
TTATGTTGGCATAACCGCTTATTTGCCGATTTACATGGAATTGGTGTTTGGCCTTTCTGCCAGCCAATCGGGCTTATCGCTCATTCCATTTATGTCGGGTACAGTTGTGGGCGCTATTATCGCTGGCCAATTCATGGCGAGGGCTGTGCACTATAAGCGCCCAGCTTATGTTGGCTTGATTTTTTCCGTAATAGGCTTGGTTGTTTTAGCAAGTTCGCGAACCCCACCTAGTTTTTGGATGCTTGAAATTCTCATGGCGGGTTTAAGTGTTGGCCTGGGCACAGTGTTTCCACTCACCACAATCGCTATCCAAAATGCTGTCCAACCCCATCAAATGGGCACTGCCACGGGTGTGATGAGTTTCTTTCGGTCTTTGGGCGGCGCTATGATTGTTGCGATTTTTGGTGCAGTGCTCTTTGCCCAACTTCCAAACTTTTCCAGCATGGAAGCAGCCGCTGGCGTGAGGCTGGCTGATATTGTGGCCAATGGCACCGTGCACACCGCATTCCGACCGTTGTTTGCAACCGCCGCTTTAGTGCTGGCTTTAGCATTGGCAAGCTTTAGCCGCATGCCCGAAAAACCTTTGCGCTCGAAGGTGCATGTTGCCGAAACAATGGGCGAATAATCGGGCAGGGGCTGGCTTGTAAACACCACTTGCCAGCACCACATAATTTCCATAAAGACCGCCCCAATTTGCAGCAGCGATGACTCGCTGCTTTTGTGTTTTAACCTAAGAGAGATGGAACAAAGCCATGGCCAAAGAGAAATTTAACCGCGACAAGCCGCATTGCAACATCGGCACGATTGGTCACGTTGACCATGGTAAGACATCGTTGACGGCTGCGATCACCAAGATTTTGGCTGAAACCGGTGGTGCGACTTACACAGCATATGACATGATTGATAAGGCGCCAGAAGAACGCGCCCGTGGTATCACGATCAACACAGCGCATGTTGAATATCAAACTACTAAGCGCCATTACGCGCATGTGGATTGCCCGGGCCATGCTGACTATGTGAAGAACATGATCACCGGTGCGGCCCAGATGGATGGTGGTATCCTTGTGGTATCAGCAGCCGATGGTCCAATGCCACAGACACGTGAGCATATTTTGTTGGCCCGTCAGGTTGGTGTTCCAGCGCTTGTTGTGTTCATGAACAAAGTGGACATGGTTGACGATCCAGAATTGTTGGACTTGGTTGAAATGGAAGTGCGCGAGCTCTTGAGCTCTTACCAATTCCCAGGCGATGATATTCCAATCACCCGTGGTTCAGCCTTGTGTGCCTTGAACGGCACCAATCCTGAGATTGGCCGCGAAGCGATCTTGGCTTTGATGAAGACAGTTGACGATTACATTCCACAGCCGAACCGTCCGATTGATCTGCCATTCTTGATGCCAATTGAAGATGTGTTCTCGATCTCTGGCCGCGGCACCGTTGTGACCGGTCGTATTGAGCGCGGCATTGTGAAGGTTGGCGAAGAAGTTGAAATCGTCGGCATTCGCGACACTGTGAAGTCCACTGTGACGGGCGTTGAAATGTTCCGCAAGCTGCTGGACAGCGGTGAAGCAGGCGACAACGTGGGCGCGCTTCTGCGCGGTATTGAACGTGAAGGTGTTGAGCGTGGCCAAATTCTGTGCAAGCCCGGCTCTGTGAAGCCACACAAGAAGTTCACGGCTGAGGTTTATATCCTCACCAAGGAAGAGGGTGGCCGTCACACGCCATTCTTCAACAACTACCGTCCACAGTTTTACTTCCGCACCACGGACGTAACAGGCGTTGTCACTTTGCCAGAAGGCACTGAAATGGTGATGCCTGGCGATAACATCTCGTTCCAAGTTGAGCTTATTCAGCCTATCGCCATGGAAGAGAAACTGCGCTTCGCCATCCGCGAAGGCGGCCGCACTGTTGGTGCCGGCGTTGTTGCTAAGATTTCGGACTGAGGCTGAAGCACATGCAACGCCAAAACATTCGTATTCGTCTCAAAGCGTTTGATCATCGTATTCTCGATAATTCAACGCGTGAGATCGTGAACACAGCCAAGCGCACAGGCGCTCAGGTTCGTGGTCCCGTGCCGCTGCCAACGCGGATCGAAAAGTTTACTGTTAACCGCTCACCGCACGTGGACAAGAAAAGCCGCGAGCAGTTTGAAATGCGCACCCACCGCCGCCTGTTGGATATTGTTGATCCAACACCGCAAACGGTAGATGCACTCATGAAGTTGGACCTCGCGTCCGGCGTCGACGTTGAAATTAAGCTCTAAGAGCTGTTGAGGAGAAGACGATGCGTTCTGGCATCATCGCAAAAAAACTGGGCATGACCCGGATTTACACGGAGGAGGGAGCAGTTGTTCCTGTGACCGTGCTAAAAGTCGACAGCGTGATCGTTGTTGGGCACAAAACGGCTGATAAGCATGGCTACACGGCTTTGCAACTCGGCTCTGGCACGCCCAAGATTAAGCGTCTGTCTAAAGCACAACGTGGCAACTTTGCTGCGGCTGGTGTGGAACCAAAGCGCAAGCTTCAAGAGTTCCGCATTGACCCAGAAAGCACAATGCCAATCGGTTCGGAAGTAACTGCAGACCATTTTGTGGCTGGCCAGTTCGTGGACGTGACCGGGACATCCAAGGGCAAAGGTTTTGCCGGCGGTATGAAACGTTGGAACTTTAAGGGTCTTCGTGCAACGCATGGTGTGTCCGTATCACATCGTTCGATTGGTTCGACTGGTAACCGCCAAGATCCTGGTAAGGTTTTCAAGAACAAGAAAATGCCTGGTCACCTCGGTGATGAAACAGTAACAACGTTAAATGTCATTGTTGTGAAGACTGACAAAGAACGTGGTTTGATCTTGGTGAAGGGTTCAGTACCTGGATCGCAAGGTGGTTGGGTTTCGGTGCGTGATGCTGTGAAGCGGAAGCTTCCAGACTCTGCTCCAAAGCCTGGTGCTTTCACTGCTGCAGCCGTTGCTGCCGCACCAGCAGCACAGTGAGGCCATAATGAAATTAGATGTAACAACAATTGAAGCTGGTTCAGCTGGCACTGTGGAACTTTCCGATGCGATTTTCGGTTTGGACCCACGCCAAGATCTGATCCACCGTGTTATCCAATGGCAGCTGAACAAGCGCCAACAGGGCACGCACCAAGCCAAGTCGCGCGGCGAAATTAACCGCACGACTGCCAAGCTTGGTAAGCAAAAAGGTGGCGGTACGGCCCGTCACGGTTCACGGAAATCTGGTATTTTCGTTGGCGGCGGCAAGGCCTTTGGTCCTCGCATGCGCAGCCACGAGACTTCATTGAACAAGAAAATTCGCGCTCTTGGCTTGCGTCATGCAATTTCCGCCAAGGTGAAGTCTTCTGAGCTTTTGGTTTTAGACAAAGCCGAAGTGAAGAACCCGAAGACCAAAGAAATGAAAGCACTGTTCGCCAAGCTCGGCTGGACAAATGCGCTCATTATTGATGGCGCAACGGTGAATGAAGGCTTTGCTAACGCAGCGCGCAACATTATCGGCATCGACGTTCTGCCAGTGCAGGGTATCAATGTGTACGACATTCTTCGCCGCAAGAATTTGGTTCTCACCAAAGCTGCTGTTGAAGCGCTAGAGGCACGGTTCAAATGAGCAAAGAGCATTACTATAACATTATAAAAAGCCCAGCCATCACTGAGAAATCAACGATGGTCAGCGTTCACAATGCAGTTGTTTTCAAGGTTGCCTTGACTGCAACCAAGCCACAGATTAAGGCCGCTGTTGAAGGCCTGTTCGGTGTCAAGGTGAAAGCCGTAAATACACTTGTTCGCATGGGCAAGGTGCGTCGTTTCAAGGGCAGAGCTGCCAAATTGAGCGATGTTAAAAAAGCATACGTCACATTGGTCGCTGGTGAGCGTCTCGATGTAACGACAGGACTGTGAGCAGGTAAGCTATGGCACTGAAAACATTTAACCCCACGAGCGCCGGTCGCCGTCATCTTATTCAAGTTGACCGCAGCCATCTCTATAAGGGCAAGCCCGTTAAGACTTTGGTTGAAGGTCAGCATTCTGCTGGTGGTCGTTCAAATACCGGTCGCATCACTTCACGTCGTAAGGGCGGCGGTCATAAGACTGCTTATCGCCTGATCGATTTCAAGCGCACCAAGCATGATATGCCAGCCGTTGTTGAGCGTTTGGAATATGATCCAAACCGCACAGCTTTCATCGCGCTGATCAAGTATACAGATGGTACGCTGTCTTACATTCTTGCTCCACAGCGTCTTGCTGCGGGCGACACAGTTATCTCAGCTCAATCAGCTGACGTGAAACCAGGCAATGCCATGCCAATCGGTTCTATTCCGGTGGGCACCATTGTTCACAACATTGAAACCAAGCCAGGTGCTGGTGGTTCGCTCTCGCGCGCTGCTGGAACTTATGCGATGGTGGCTGGTCGTGATGCTGGCTTCGTGATCATCAAGTTGAAGTCTGGCGAAACACGCATGGTGGATAGCAAGTGCATGGCTTCGGTCGGTGCTGTTTCCAACCAAGACCACATCAACGAAGTTGTTGGTAAAGCTGGTCGTGCACGTTGGAAAGGCGCTCGCCCTGTATCACGCGGTATCGCAAGAAACCCTGTAGACCATCCAAACGGCGGTCGTACAAACGGTGGTAAACACTGGGCTACTCCATGGGGTAAGCCAACCAAGGGTTATAAGACACGTTCTAACAAATCGACTTCGAAGTTCATTGTGCGTTCGCGCCATGATCGCAAGAAATCGCAGTAAGAGGTAGCACCCAGTGACACGCTCAGTCTGGAAAGGTCCGTTCGTAGACGGATATATTTTGAAAAAAGCGGAGGCTGCAAAAGGCCAACGCAATGCCGCGATCAAGACATGGAGCCGTCGCTCCACCATCTTGCCGCAGTTTGTGGGCCTGACATTCCAGGTGCATAACGGCAACAAGTTCATTCCCGTACACGTTTCGGAAGAAATGGTGGGCCACAAGCTTGGTGAATTCTCACCAACGCGTACATTCAAGGCTCACTCTGCCGGCGATAAGAAGGCCTCGAAGTAAAATGAGCAAAGCAAAAACACCACGCGCTCTTCCAGATAACGAAGCCAAGGCGATCACCCGTTCGATCCGCATTAGCCCACGCAAGCTGAATGAAGTTGCAACAGAAATTCGCGGCAAAAAAGTGCATG
>JANYHE010000137.1 GCA_025359215.1 Hyphomicrobiales bacterium | reverse complement strand
ACCTTTGCCATTTACCCAAAAACTCCATTTGATAGCTTTGACCTATCATGCTAGTCGAGCATCTGCAATAGTTGATTAAATTACTCGGATATACAAAATGACGCACTTCATCGCCGATATTCTCGATCCCCCCCGTCTTTCTGCCATCATCGACCACATCAATTCAAACCCACAGGCTTTCGAAAGTGGAGCGCAAACTGCAGGCTGGCACGCCAAAGCTGTGAAGAACAATGAACAGGCCAAAGGTGCTGCCGCAAACGCGGTTCGCGAAATAATCGAAGCGGCATTGCTGGCCCACCCTGTTTTCAAAGCAGCCAGCCAGCCTAAACACATCATCCACAGCCTTGTTTCTCGCTACAAGCCCGGCATGGCTTACGGAACCCATGTCGATGATCCATTGATGGGTGGCACCAGAACTGATTTATCATTCACACTGTTCCTGAACGACTCCGAAACTTATGATGGGGGGGCACTCATCATCGAGGGCCACGATGGCGATAATGAAGTTAAATTGCCCGCTGGCAGTTTGGTGCTTTACCCCACCACCAGTTTGCACCGCGTCACCGAAGTGACGCGTGGCGAAAGACTGGCTTTTGTTGGCTGGGTGCGCAGCTTCATTCGCAACACCGAAGATCGCGAAATTCTGTTTGATCTTGAAAATCTCATCGCGACCCTTCATGCAAGCAAAGCTGATCGTGCCCTGCTCGATCAGACATTGAAAATTCGTGCTAACTTAATGCGCAAATGGGTTGAAGACTAAAGATGATTTTTGCCTGCGCCGATTGCACCATTGGCATCACCCTGCCGCAAGCTTTGCGGGATGATCCTATTCTCAGCAATTTGGGCAACACTGATCAGAAGTCAGAACGTCATCTCAAGCTCGATATTTTGGCCGAAGATACCGGAACATTCGCCATTAAATTTGGCCGCCGCAACGTTGAATCTGGCTTCAAACGTGGCGCCCTTCTCCGCCGTGTGTTGGCACTGCTTGATGAGAGTTTTGGCAACAGCTCGTTAAATGCCAGTGCTGTGGCAATGAACGGTCGCGCCGCCATTTTCGTGGGCTATGGCAAATCTTCAATCGCAGCATGGCTATTCGAAAAAGGCTTCACCTATGTGGCCGATCAGAAAATTGCAATGGGAGAAAAACTTTATGGTCTTGCCAGCCCTTTGCAATTTGATTGGGCAGCCCATTTAGCGCCGCTGGCCGATTTTGGTTCGGCCCCGATGGTCAAACTAGGAGACGATTTTTACATCGCAGCAAAGACCCAATGGCACACGCCCCAACCCATTCACAGCGGCGTAGTAATTTTTCTAAATTATATTGAAAACGTAGAACTCAATCTTGAAAAAATAAATGCGGCCGAGGCCATAGCGCTCTTACAAAACAACCAAACCGGCATTGACACCGCCGCCCTCACACGTCTTGCCCATTACACACCCACCATCACCCTCACCTATTCGAGCTTCGAACAACTCGATGGCGTGTTGGATCACTTGCTGCACTTAGCATTGGGCAAGGCCATGTCGCCTATGGCCTTCGACAAATTTGTGTCTTTTATGCCAAAAGCACCGGTTCCAGTCACCACAAAATTTCCCATTCCTGCCCGCAGTAATCGCGTCATCAAATGTAAACTCACCATTGGCATGGCTACTTATGATGATTATGATGGTGTCTATTTCAGCATCCAAGCCATTAGGCTTTATCACCCCGAAATTCTAAATGATGTTGAGTTCGTGATCATCGACAATCACCCTGATGGTCCGTGTGCGGAGGAATTGAAAAAGCTCGAGTCGGCAGTTCCAAATCTGCGTTATATTCCTGTGAATGATGTGGTGGGCACCACCATTAAAGAACGGATTTTCACCGAAGCGAGTGGAGAGTTTGTACTTTGCATGGATTGCCACGTGATGTTTGCGTCCGGCAGTCTGAAACGCCTGCTTGATTTCTTCGCAGACAACCCAACCACCATTGACCTCCATCATGGGCCCATGGTCCATGACGATTTGAAGACGCTCAACACGCAATGGAAAATCGACAAATGGTCGTTGGGCATGTTGGGCAAGTGGTTCACTGATCCCCGTGGCCTGAACGCTGATAACCCCCCTTTTGAAATTGAAGCCCAAGGCATGGGCGTTTTTGCATGCAGAAAGGCGGCTTGGCCGAGTTTCAATGCTGATTTCCGCGGCTTTGGCGGCGAAGAAGTCTACATTCACGGGAAGTTCCGCGCCCGCGGTGGCAAAACGCTTTGCTTGCCGTTCCTCATTTGGCTACACCGCTTCGGGCGCCCCATGGGCATAAAATATCCCAATAATTGGGAAGACCGCATTCGCAATGGTCTGATTGGCTACGATGAATTGGGTATGGATACCACCGATATGGTCGCCCACTTTCAAGAACTCCTAGGCAAAGACTTAGCTGACAAAATCATTGCTGACGTCTTTGCGGAACGCGGGTGGCACCCTAAAACCTAAAATCTACAGCTAAAGGTTGAGCTGCGTGTATTAGTAATCCTCAACAAATCTTCACGCCGTTGCATTTTTGCACTACCGGATTCGGGAAACCTTTGTTAAGAATCATTTAATCATCAGCGGGGGCGTTCTTGGGGATATGGCATGTCGTTCAAAATTTCGCTTCTCAGCACCAGTTCAGCCTTTGTTTTTTCTTTCTTCATTTACGGCCTCTCAGCTGAAGCAGCCGATGTAAGCCCCAAGGGTGATCTTTGTGCAGTTTCCGGTTTGAACGGAAAAGTAAATATTCATGGCGGCATTGCCGATAATAACAACAACAATGCCAGCGGTGCTTTTGGTGCCTATGGGTCACTTTCAGCGCCTATCGGTTGCGATTTTGGTTTGCAATTGGACGCAGGTTTTCAACAAGAACTGAACAACACAACGTTTGGCGGCGTCGCACATGTTTTTACCCGCGACCCCAACGCATATTTGCTTGGTGTGACTGGCGGATATTTTGATGGTGCCGGCTCAAATATTTGGGCCGCTGGTCCTGAAGCCGAACTCTATGCGGGGCAATTCAGTTTCGAAGCATGGGGCGGATTTGCCAACGTGAACGTAAATGGCTTTGGTTCAACCAACAATGGTTTCGTGTTTGCAGATGCTGCTTACTATCCAATCGACGATTTGCGTTTGTCAATTGGTGCTACGCTTGTAGGGGACAGCCGCTTCCTTCGGGCAGGTATGGAATATCAAGTGGCTGATCCTATCAGTCTCAACTTGAATGCCAAGGTTGGTGAAGATGATTATGTCGCTGTTAGTGCGGGCCTCACATTTTACTTTGGTAATAGTGGCAGCAAGTCCCTCATCCGTCGTCATCGCGAGGATGATCCACGCAATCGTATGATTGATATTCAAGGCGTCAACCAAACGCTGACGACCCACGCGCAGAACAAAGCTAAGGCGAACACGACCACCGCAGCACCTACTACTGCCGCATCAACAACTGCGGCATCAACAACTGTAGCCTCAACAACCGTGGCTTCAACAACCGCAGCTTCAACAACTGTAGCTTCAACAACGGTAGCTCCAACAACTCCGGCTTCAACTACTTCCACAACTACGACGACAACAACAACGTTCTGCCCGTTTGGAACTGTTGAAGGTGGGTCGTGCAATCCAGGCTGATATTGTTCATCAACAACCATGGACATTTGAACTGTTAAACCCTACATAACTGGTCGGCGTTGCTGCCCTGCAGGTGAGGAACCATTTTTCCCAGGGCCTATAATCGATTCTTTAGGGAGCTGTCCCTGAGCCAGACCGTGGTCTGGCACACACGGCGCCCACCTACGTAAGTAGGGACCAGGGATCGTCAGTTCCCACGGCACATGGTGGCACGCCACTTTTTCTTTTGGTCCGCTGATGCTATTGCAGGGCATGACCGAAACTTTAGCCCAAATCAAATCACAGGCCCGTTTGGCAGCAACTACGATTCGTAAAACTGCTCATTTGGAAATGAGGGCATCAGCACCTCTAGACTTAGCCACTCACAACTTTCCGGTTCAACCGAAAATTGGTCAGCAAATAGTATCGGCCTTCTTTCCATATCAATCCGAAATAGACACACGGCCTTTGCTTGGAAAATTAGCTGGAGATGGCTGGACAACATGCTTGCCTATTGTGGTGGTTCCAGGCCTGCCATTGGAATTCCGTCGCTGGCTTCCAGGTGCGCCTACAATTCCTGGGGTTTGGAATATCCCGCGCCCCACCGAAGATGCTGAATTGGTGGAGCCCGATGTGCTCATTATTCCCCTGCTCAGCTTTGATCGCTCTGGTTATCGCTTGGGCTACGGCGGCGGTTTCTATGATCGCACACTCGAAAAACTCCGTGCAAAAAAGAACATCATCGCCATTGGTGTTGGCTACTCCGCCCAAGAAGTTGATCATGTTCCTGCAGGAGACCATGATCAACCCCTTGATTATGTAATGACTGAGAATGAAGTTTTGGCGTTCAAGTTCTAACTCGTAATTCCTAACATTTTCATCAATTCACCTGTATTGTTGGTGCAGGTAGCTTCATCTTTTGCCACAGATGCTGCCATCGCTTTGTCCAACATATCTTTGGCTTTTTTCATACCGGCATCATCGAGCTTAGTCGTCTTCATTGCTTCATCAATTTTAGCAATGTCACCAACGCAATCTGCGAAGGCGGGACCAGCGGCAAAAGCCATGGCAACTGTAGCTGCAATTAAAACGGATTTCATATTTCGTCTCCTTGAGGGTTTCGATTGGATGAATGCGCTTGCCGTCCCAATTCTGAGGCGCGATTCCAAAATTGCCCTGCAATGAATCCTTAAAAGGGCGAGAATGTGATGAATTATGGCCAACAGAGTGGTGATGTGTCGCAGCGACGGAATCCAAAATGTCTGACGTCCTATGATCACACCTTGCAGGAGATCATCACATGTCCGAAAGCGAATATATCACAGCATTTCGATTTGGTTTTGGCGTGATGCCCAACACATCATTCGCCCCTGAACGCGAGTTGAAAATTGCTGTCGCAAACGATACGTCCAACGATCAAATCATAACTGCACGCATCATAGCCACTGAGGAACAGCAAAAAACTTTAAAGGAAACGGGCCGCGCACCAGACGAAAAGAAAAAGCTGCAGGAGCTTTTCCGATCCTTTGAACTGGCCGACCTCGATAAAGAAATAATAAATGCCGCCACCAGCAAAGCAATGTTTACCAACAGGCTTGCAGCATTTTGGGCCAATCATTTCAGCTTGGGCAAAGGCAAACAAATTTTACGTGTTCTCAGCGGGCTCTATGAAACCAGCCTGCGCCAAAAAATATTTGGGCGATTTTCTGATCTTTTAATCGCGGCCGAACTTCACCCCGCCATGGTGTCTTACCTGAACCTCAATGAATCAATTGGCCCCAACTCAAAGGCAGGCCAACGCAGTGGTAAGGGTTTCAATGAAAATCTAGGTCGTGAAATTTTAGAGCTTCACACATTGGGTGTGGACGGCGGCTACGTTCAAGCCGACGTCATAGCGCTTTCAAAAATTTTAACCGGTTGGCACATTCCCAAAGACCAAGGCCAAGTGCAGTTCACCCCAAATCGCGCAGAGCCCGGCTCAAAGACTTTGCTCGGCAAAACCTATGGCAGCGAAAAACCAAAACCCGAAGATGCCTATGCGGCGTTTGAAGCTTTAGCTGCGCATCCATCCACCGCTAAATTTATCAGCGCAAAACTGGCGCGCCATTTCTTTGGCCCGCAAAGCGAGAGCGCCGCCAAATCAATCGCGGCAGTTTTCCAAAGCTCTGGCGGAAACCTGATTGAGGTTTATCAAACCATGCTCAACCTCAAAGAAGCAAAGGCTCCACTGGGTGCGCAGAACCGTACTGATTTTGAATTTCTCATTAGTGCATTGCGGGCCGCACCATTGCGTGAACACGCCCTCGATGAAAAACAAAAGCAGGATGGTACTGAAAAGCCAAACCCTGTCACGTCGGGTGCGATGCGCAATTTAACGCAGCAATTATGGAAAGCCCCCAGCCCCAAAGGCTGGCCCGACGACCCCGCCTTCTGGATTTCTCCCACCATCATGACGGCACGATTAAAACTTATTCCCGCAATTGTGCGCCAGTATCAAGACATCGAACCCATTGCCTTTGCCGAAGCCGCCCTTGGCCCAGTGATGACGCCCAACACCCGCAGCACCATCAAGCTTGCCAGCAATCGATTGCAATCCATTGGCCTCGTTTTGGCCAGCCCAGATTTTAACCGGAGATAGAATGATGTTGATCAACCGTCGCCACCTTCTTCACGCCGCTGCTGCTTCTGGCATTTATTCACTATTACCGTCCCTCACACTTGCTGCAACTGCGATGGAAAAGCGATTGGTGGTAATCATCCAACGCGGCGGCATGGACTCCCTCGATGCCGTGCAGCCCTGGGGCGACCCGGCTTTCAAATTATTAAGGCCCACAACCGAGCTTATCGCCCCTGCACCCGCCTTCGCCGTCGATAATTTTTTCGCGTTCAATGATGCGCTTAAACCCTTGCACCCTCTTTTCAGTGCAAAAGAATTAAGTGTCGTGCACAGTGTTTCCACGCCCTACCGGGCCCGCAGCCATTTTGATGCCCAAGATTTTCTAGAGCGCGGCGCAGATGATCACAGCAATCTGGAATCCGGTTGGGTCAATCGGCTCATCACATTATTAGGGGGTCGCAAAGTTGAATTTGCAGCCGACATTGGCACAGGTGCGTCTTACATTATGCGAGGGCCTGCCCCCACGCTGAATATTTATCCAAAATCCGATCTCAGTTTCTGGGCAGACAGCACACAATTCCTGCAATTGCTCTACCAGAACGATCCAGCCTATAAACCTGTGCTTGACAGCATCAAAGCCACGGGCACGACGAAGCCTGAAAAGACCGACCAAACGGCCACCCATGAAGTGGCGGCGTTAGCTGCAAAAATGCTAAAGCAAGATTGCCGCATTGCCGCATTCTCTCTGTATGGTTGGGACACTCACGCCCAACAAACCAATAATCTTAAAAAAAGCCTTGCCGAGTTGGCCGATGCCATCACCACTTTGAAAGTGGAGTTGGGTGATGTCTGGGCCAACACGTTAGTGGTTGTGGCCAGCGAATTTGGCCGCACTGCGCATTTCAATGGAACCGGTGGTACTGATCATGGCACAGGCGGAGCTGCATTTTTTGCAGGTGGTCTGATGGCAGGTGGCCAGGGCGGCAAAATCATCACCAACCGCTGGCCGGGGCTGGCCGATGATAAACTGTTCGAAGGCCGTGATTTAAACCCCACTGATGATGTGCGCCGCTATATTGGTTGGGCACTCATAAGCCTCTATGATCTTTCGCCAGACAAGCTTTCCTCAACCATTTTCCCCGGTGTCGACATGGGCCAACAGTTGCGCATGATTTGACACAAACGAAAACTCCGCTCATGACACCTCTCAATATTTTGGAGGTGTGTTTTGCGGCTAATATTCTTGGGTGATGTGCTTGGTAAATCAGGCCGCGAAGCCGTTTATGAACAACTGCCACTCATGCGTGAGCGCTATAGGCCTGATCTGGTAGTGGTGAATGGTGAAAATGCTGCCCATGGCTTTGGCATCACCGAAGATATTTATTTGAAGCTGCGGGAGGCTGGTGCCGATGTTATAACCCTTGGCAATCACTCCTTCGACCAGCGCGAAGCGTTAATTTTCATCGAACGTGAGTCTCAAATGATCCGCCCCCTCAATTGGCCAACGGGTTGCCCTGGCCGGGGCACGACCATGGTGGAAACAGCCAAAGGCCAGCGTGTGCTGGTAATGAATGCCATGGGCCGCGTAATGATTGAGCCTGTGCTGGATGATCCTTTCCCCGCCATCGATCGCCAGCTCGAGCAATGCCGCTTGGGCCGCGACTGCGATGCCATTCTGATCGACATGCACGCCGAGGCGAGTTCTGAAAAAATGGCTATGGGTCATTTCTGTGATGGTCGGGCCAGCCTCGTGGTGGGCACGCACACGCACACGCCAACTGCCGATCATCAAATTCTGCCCAATGGCACCGCCTATATGACTGATGCCGGCATGTGTGGTGATTATGATTCCGTCATCGGCATGGACAAAGCCGAGCCCTTGCAGCGCTTCTTGCGAAAACTACCCGTCGAACGCATGCGCCCCGCCGAAGGGCCAGCGACCATTTGTGGCGTTGCCGTGGAGACCAATGATAAAACAGGCATGGCTCTCAAAATTTCTCCAATCAGAATCGGCGGCAGATTAAGCCAAGTTGATGTCAATTTTTGGTGAATTAGTCGTCGGGCCTCCAGCCACCAGAGTGAAATCGCACCTCCAACATATCTTCACAAAAACCGGAACCAACAAACAATCTGATTTAATGCAACTGCTTATGAGAGACAGTGCACACTTTGCTGCAGAATAATTTATTCCCCTCATCCATTCGGATGACGACAACCCTGCTTGAATCTCAGAACATGGCTGTGTTGATCCCTAAATTGCTGCTTACCGCTGCAATTTAGGTTCCGTGGAAAAACTCAAGTCCCTGCCACGACTCTTTTGCGTGGCAGGCTTTTTTATATCTTTTTAATTTTCTTAAACGCTTCAAGTGCGCGATCTCGCGCAAACCCATGTTCCACCATCCGCTTCGGATAAGCCTTTGGCGGAACTGGCAGGTCCCATGGCATGTGAATGAAATCACGGGCCACACCGCGAAGCTCTGGCACCCAACGCTTCACATATTCACCATCGGGATCAAACTTCTGACCCTGTAAAACAGGGTTGAAGACCCGGTAATATGGCGAAGCATCCGCCCCACAGCCCGCCACCCACTGCCAGCTTGCTGAATTGGCACCAATATCTGCATCGACCAGACAATCCCAAAACCAGCGCTCGCCTTCTTGCCACGGAATAAGCAAATCTTTGATCAGGAACGAAGCCACCACCATGCGAACCCGGTTATGCATAATTCCAGTGTGCCAAAGCTCACGCATTCCAGCATCGACAATGGGATAACCCGTTTGCCCTCGTTGCCATAGTCGGAGCGAAGCAGGGTCATTCACCCATGGGAAATCAGCATATTCAGGCTTGAAGGGGTGATCAGGAAACTGTGGAAAATGATTCAACAAATGATAGGAAAATTCACGCCACAAAACTTCCTTCAAAAATTTCTCGCCGCTTGCATCAAGCGCCCCTCCGGCGCGAGCCATAGCATTTCGCGTTGCCGCCCAAATTTGGTGCGGGCTAATTTCACCCCAATGCAAATGCGCCGATAGGCGTGATGTAAAGGGCTTGTCGGTTCGGTCGCGGCCATCAGCATAATCCACCAAGGCTTCATCAAGAAACCGCGATAATAAAGCGTGGGCACCCGATTCACCAGGTTGCCAATGCTCCCGCATTCCACCCGCCCAATCAGGTTTTGTGGGCAGCAAGTCTAAATCATCAGACTTCAATTCATGCGCTGCATTTTCAAATTTTGGCGCAGGTTTAGGCAAGCGCGGGTCACCCGATGCAAAGCACGCCCGTGAAAACGGTGTATAAACTTTATAGGGTTCGCCAGAGCCATTGCGAATGGACTCTGGCTCATGCAGCAAAAAACCACCATAGCGATGACAGGCAACACCTTCACGCTCACAGTTCTCTTTAATAGTCTTCTCTAAAGCGCCAGCCCAAGGCGCATAATCACGCGTAAAGTGCAAAGCCACAGCGCCAGTTTCACGCAGTACTTCTGCGATAACTTGGTCAGCACGGCCACGGCGCAAAACTATTGGAATCTTGGTCGAAAGACTTTGCAAACTCTGGTGCAACCACCAGCGCGAAGCGCCTCCCCAGCGCCAATCACCCGGGATTTCATCATCTAAAATAAAAAGTGCAATCACTGGCCCTTTGGCCGCTGCTGCAATAAAGGCTGCATTATCGGCAAGGCGCAAATCTTGCCGGAACCACATCAAACTTGGCTTATTCATCAATCCCAATCCATCCCGTAACCGTATACGCCGTATGACAAATCCAGATCAATCAATCATCCTAATTCTTGGCGATCAGCTTTCACTGAATATTTCTTCGTTGCGACAAGGCAACAAGACCAATGACATAATTTTGATGGCCGAGGTTGCGGAAGAAACTACTTATGCCGCCCACCACAAAAAGAAATTTGTGCTGGTCTTTTCCGCCATGCGTCACTTCGCAGAAAAACTGCGCAAGCTGGGCTGGACGGTCGACTATGTCAAATTGGGTGACGCGGGCAATTCTGGCACCCTTGAAGGCGAAATCGCGCGCGCCTGCGATCGTCATAATACGACAAATGTGTTTTTGACAGAACCAGCCGAATGGCGCCTTCGCGAAGCGCTCAAACATATTCGCACACTCGAAGACACGCGCTTCATCTGCTCACATGCAACCTTCAATGCTTGGGCCAACACCCGCAAAGAACTACGCATGGAATTTTTCTATCGCGACATGCGCAAAGCCACGAACTTGCTCATGAACGGTGATGAGCCAGAGGGTGGAAAATGGAATTATGATTCCGAAAATCGCAACCCCGCTAAACAAGATCTCTTCACCCCACAACCGCCGCATTTTAAACCTGATCAAATCACACAAGATGTAATCACATTAGTGCAGGAAAAATTCAAAAATAACTTTGGCGATTTAGAGCCTTTCTGGTTTGCCACCACAGCTGAAAATGCTGAAATTGCTCTCACTCATTTTTTTGAACACGTGTTGCCGCATTTTGGAGAAACGCAAGATGCGATGGTGGAAGGTGAATATTTCATGCACCATTCCATTCTCTCACCCTATATCAACATCGGCTTGTTAAACCCACTTGAAGTATGTCGCCGCGTTGAACAACGTTATCGTGAGGGGCATGTGCCACTGGCCGCAGCAGAAGGATTTATCCGCCAAATCATCGGTTGGCGTGAATATATCCGCGGGATCTATTGGTTGAAAATGCCAGATTACGTAAACGTCAATGCACTGAGTGCAAAACGCCCCCTGCCTGATTTCTATTGGACAGGAAAAACACAGATGAATTGTGTGAAGCAGGCTGTGAAGCAAACTAAACAAGAAGCTTATGCCCATCACATTCAACGATTGATGATCACAGGCAACTTCGCTCTGTTGGCGGGGCTTGATCCCAAGCAGGTGCACGAATGGTATCTGGCAGTTTACATTGATGCGTTTGAATGGGTGGAATTGCCCAACACCATTGGCATGGCGCTTCATGCTGATGGTGGCTTGTTGGGATCTAAGCCCTATGCGGCATCGGGAAATTACATCAATAAAATGTCCAATTATTGTAAGTCATGCAGCTTCAATGTGAAGAAACGCACCGAAGACGATGCCTGCCCGTTCAACGCCCTCTATTGGGATTTCATTGCACGACATTTCGAGCGATTTAGAAAAAATCCACGCATGGCCCAAACTTGCCACACTTACGGAAAATTTGACGAAACCGAGAAGCAAGCCATCGCAAAACGTGCCGCCAGTTTTCTAGACTCGCAAATATCTGGCCAGTACTAATTAGCGCTCAGCGCACCCAACAACTGTTGTCGTGTTTGCAGCAGCTGCTGTTCAAAGGCCTTTCGATTAGCCAAAAACCTTATAGCAGGCATCGGAATTGAGATGGCGTAGATTGCACCTGAAATGTCTTTGAATGCTGTCCCTAAGGCGCATATGCCAATGGAGTGCTCTTCTTTGTCCAAAGCGATCCCGGTTTTTTGAACGCTCGCCAATTGTGCCAAAAGTTTTTTCGTCGGGGGTGCAGCAGTGGCCGTCAACAACTCACTTTCACTCAAAAGTGATAGAGCAGCACGCCCATTCGCCGTTGTAATCAGCGGAAATTTATCGCCCACAGCTGACACAGCACGCAAACGATGCGAGCCCGCCACCTGATCAATAAACACCATGTGGTCACGCTTGAACACGGCAAGATCTACGGTCTCACCTGTCTGTTCCGAAAGTTTTTTCAAAAAGGGATGTGCAATTTTCAAAACACTACTGCGCGAATTTTCTGCCAACGCATAAATTTCCGGCCCCAGCCGAATACTGCGGATAGAGTTTGAATTTTGCAACAGCCTCTCTGCCACCAACGCATTCACAATGCGTTGCACCGTGGAGCGCGGCAATTTCACTTCCTTCGCAATAGCGCCAAGGCTCAAACCCACATCGCTCGATTTGCAAATGCGCAAGATTGCTGCGGCGCGTGCGATAACCTGAATTCCAGTTTCACTCATCCACACACTCTATATTGTATCATCATTCGATGCAATCACTTATCACTTGACGATATTTTAGTTCGAACGTACCGTATAGCGAAACAATTAATTCCGGGAGCGACTGAATGACTATCAAAGTGCGCGGCATTGAATTTCAAGCCAACATGGATAATGCCATGGGATTGCAGTTTACAAATCTGTCGCATCGCTGGGGTTTTCAATGCCCCAACTGGCCTTACTTTCAAGATGTAAAAATCGAACGCATTCACTACATGGCCAAATCTGGGGTGCTGTCACAACGCATCACCACGTCGATGCATTCTACGACCCATATCGATGCACCAGCACACGTGGTGCAAGGCACACCCTTCATTGATGAAGTGCCCCTGCCCCATTTCTTCGGCTCTGGCATCGTGGTGCCCATGCCCAAGAAAAAATGGGAATCAATCACCGCTGACGATTTAGAAAAGGCCTGCGGCAAACAAATTCGTCCCCACGATGTTTTGATCCTCAACACGGGCTGGCACAAACAATATGAAGATGGTGACTATTTTGCCTATTGCCCGGGCTTTGTCCCCTCTGCCGGTCAATGGATGGTGGATAAACAAGTGAAAGTGGTGGGCCATGACACCCAAGCCAACGATCATCCGTTAGCAACCGCCATCGGCCCACAACGCAACGGTCCCTTGCTGCCACATCTCGAAAAAGAATATTTTGAATGGTCAGGCGGCCATGATTGGGCGAAAGATTTTCCAGATTGGGAACCCGTGCACCAAATCCTTTTCAAAAATGGTATTCTCGGAATTGAGAATGTCGGCGGCGATTTAGACTCTGTCACTGGCAAACGCTGCACATTTGCATTCTTTCCGTGGAATTGGGATCGGGGTGATGGTTGCATCATCCGTTTAGTCGCAATCACTGATCCTTCGCAAAACTATCGTATTGAACGCGGAGATAATTTTTAATGTTGGTCAAACGCTTTGCCGATGCTCAAAAATATGATGCTCCCAATCATCGCGGCGTGGTCAGCCTCAGGCTGCAGGGCTTCGAGGAAGGCGGGCCAAAAAATCAATGGATAGGCTTCTCGCAATTTTTGCCCCAAGGCGGTGCAGGGCCAGACTCAACACCTTTCGAAAAGGTCTATGTGGTGATCGAAGGCGAGATGACAGTGATAGTCGATGGCAAAGAAACCGTATTGTGCGCCATGGATTCCTGCACTATCGCCCCCCATGAAGTGCGCGAAATTGTTAATCGCTCAAACCACATCTGCAAAATGTTGGTCGTGCTGCCTTATCCACCAGGTGCAAAGCCATGATAAACCCAGCATCCCTTTTTGACATCAAAGACAAAGTGGCTGTCATCACAGGCGCTTCTGGCGCTTTCGGCATGGTGGCAGCAAAGGTGCTTGCCGCTTCGGGCTGTAGACTGGTTTTAGCAGCAGGCAAGAAATCCGAACTTGAAGCAATCGCAAAGGAATGCTCAAGTGTTGAAGTGGAAACAGTCAATATTCGTCCGTCTACGGAGGATAACTGCAACACACTCGTCGCAGCTGCTGTAAAGCGTTTTGGCCGGGTAGATATTCTCGTGGTTGCATCAGGCAAGAATCAAGTTGCAAAAATTACAGATATGGCTGCCGCACAATTTCTTGATGTGATGGATGCTAACGTCACACAAAGCTGGCTCATGGCCAGAGCAGCAACCGCGCAAATGCTCAAACAAGGCGATGGTGGCAAGATTGTTTTAATGTCGTCAGCACGCGGTCTTCTGGGTCACCCGGCAGGATACACCGCATATTGCGCCTCAAAATCAGCTGTGGATGGAATAACGAAAGCTTTGGGGTGCGAACTGGGCCCCACAGGCATAACAGTGAATGCCATTGCGCCGACTGTGTTTCGCTCACCACTCACCGAGTGGATGTTTGGCGATGATGAAAAGGCCAAAACTGTTCGCGCAGGCTTTCTTTCGCGCGTGCCTAAAGGTCGCTTAGGCGAGCCTGATGACTTGGCAGGACCACTGCTCTTTTTAACGTCAAAAGCGTCAGACTTTTACACAGGCCACGTGCTCTATGCCGATGGCGGCTATACGGCGGGATAATGTACAACCAGCAAAATTCATCTGATGGTTTCAGCCATAAACGGCCCGCGGCCCCAATTTATCGTTTTCTCGTAGCGCCCAATCACAGTGTTGAATTTGGCCAATTCGACAGAAACAAAATTGGAAAACTTTGCGCAGGCAGGGTTCATGCGATCACTGCGCTTGCTCACGATGCCAATCATGCGTTCCGGTTGAGGAATATCGAGCGGCAAAACCGCGAGGCGCTTATCGCGATTGACACTATAAGCCACGCTCAAAGGCAGGATGGCCAGCGCATCCGTTTCAGAAATGTAGTTGAGAACACTCAGCAAAGAACCACCCGTATAGCGGATCGACAACTCATTAATCCCGAGCATCATCAGAATATTGTTCAGGTCCAGCATCAAAGGCGAACCCGGCAAGGGCGAGACCCAAGGATGTTTAAGAAAATCAGCTTTAGAAAGCTTGCGCTTCAACATCAACGGATGATTGGCATTACAGGCGATCACATTGCGGGCTGGCAGCAGCGGTTCAAATTGCAATTCACTGCTAATCTCTTGCGTGCCAATCGGCGTGATGGCCAGATCAATTTGATCAGCGTTAATGTTGGCAACCAGATCAGAAAAATGCCCGTAAGATTGATCAAACAAAATCTCAGGCTCTTTCACCTGAAATCGGGCCAGAACGCCAGAGATCACAGCATCCATAAAGAAGGGCACACCGCCAATACGAACACGACCCGATGTGCCGCTGCGAAAGCCCTGCACAGTCTCAGAAGCTTTACGCGATGCCACCAAGATAGACTTGCCATGAAATGCAAGTTGCCTGCCCAGCGGCGTGGGTTGCAATGGCCTTTTACCAGTGATGAACAATGCCTCCCCCACGCGCTTCTCAAGCAGACTGAGAACGCGCGAAACGGCAGGCTGCGAGGAGCCTATCAAAGCAGCCCCCTCCGTCACACTTCCAGCCTCCACCACAGCAGCCAAACACAGGAGATGGTTTTCATCTAATTTCATAACAAAACGGTATATTAGATATAAAACATATCATCAAGAGTTGGGAGTTTTGGGTCTATGTTTTCGAATAGGCACTTAACAACCAAGGCCGAATGAGCATCAAAAAAAGCTCAGCGCGCAAATGAGGGAAACGACCATGTCAATGATCAGCGGCTATCACCACGTCACCATGAGCACAGACGGCGCTCAGGAAGACTATGATTTTTTCACCAAGTATTTGGGGTTGCACTCTATCAAACGCACTGTGCTTTTCGATGGTGTGCTGCCCGTCTATCATCTCTATTACGGCGGCAAGAATGGCGATGCATCAACCATTTTCACAACTTTCCCTTTCCGTAAACCCGGCGTCTATGGTCGCCGCGGCACCAACCAATCAAAAATCATTCAAATGTCCATTCCTGTGGGCGCCTCAGAATTTTGGGTGAACCGCTTGAACGGGCGTGGCGTGGAGGCCTCAAAAATCTCGCGCTTTGGAGCGGCCCGCGTCGCCTTGCAGCATCCCTGCGGCATTCCGTTTGAGTTGGTTGAAAACGTTGCCGACAAGCGCATACCGATCACCAATGAAAAGCAAGGCATCGGCTCGGAACACGGCATTCGCGGCATTTATGGTGCGGCTATTTCGGTGGCGGATCGCACAGCTATGGACGATTTTTTTACCATTGCAATTCCTATGAAAAAAATCGCTGATAATCATGAAGGCTTGGCCTTCACCGTGCCAGACAGCACTTCAGTTGTGGAAGTGATCCATGAACCAACAGTGGCGCAAGGCACTTGGACTTTGGCGGGGGGCACCATTCACCATCTTGCTTTGAATACTGGCAACGAAGAAAATCAGCTTAAACTCCGCGCCCACATAGAGGGCTTGGGCTTTACCGATATTTCGGAGCAGAAAGACCGCAACTATTTCAAATCATGTTATGTGCGTTCCCCCGGCGGTGCACTCTTTGAAATCGCTTGGACTGTGCCCGAAGGATGGGCGAAGGATGAACCTGCCGATAAAATTGGCACAACATTGGTGTTCCCACCATGGTTTGCTGATCGCAAAGACGAAATGATTGCCGGATTGGAGCCAGCGGATTTTTCATGACTTTGCAACTTGGCGCAAAATTTGAAGACGCAAATGCCCTATGCATTTTCTTGCATGGTCGCGGCCAATCGCCCGAAGCCATGCAGGATCATGTGATCAACAGACTTTCAACACCGGGCGTTGCTTATTTATTACCACGAGCAATAACCACCGCATGGTATACTGCCCCCGGTATCGCCCCACTGAATGATCAAACCCGCCAAGAACTTGCGGCTGCGTTTCAACTCATTGATGAATTAAGACACACGTTGCCAAATAATCTGCCACTCTTGCTTGCAGGCTTCAGCCAAGGTGCCTGTCTTTTGATCGAATATGCTTTACAGCGCGGCCGTTGGCACGGAGCCCTAGCTTGCCTAACAGGGTGCCGCGTGGGCGTCGCAAGTGACGATCGACCACTTATCGATCTATCGGGCTTGCCAGTCTATCTTACCGGCGCAAATGCCGACCCTTGGATCCCCGTTGCGAATTTTTCGCAAGCGACGGGATATTTCAGCAAGGCCCGCGCCAGACTACGTGTCGATAGCTTCCCTGGAAGGCCCCATGAAGTGAATGACACGGAAATTGCAATGCTCGATCACATGTTGGCTTCGCTGGCGAATAACCAGCCGCTTTGGCAAGGTGCATGATGGACACCGAACGCATTGCCATTATCGGAGCAGGCCTTATGGGCCACGGGCTGGCTTTGGTGTTTGCTGATGCAGGCCATGCGGTGACGATAACGGACCCTGATGTGGGATCATTAAATGCAGTCAACGCCCGCATCGCTGATACTCTGGTTGCAATCGGCAAAGACGCCGCTGCAGCCACCCGTGTGCGGCCCGTCGCAGATTTGGCGACGGCGGTTCAAGACGCCGATATCATTATAGAAGCAGCGCCAGAAAAACTGGAACTGAAGCAGAATCTATTCAAACAGCTTGAAACCCACGCCAAGCCGAGTGCAATTCTGGCATCCAACACCTCCGTTATTCCAATTGGCCAAATTGCAGAACACGTAAAAACTAAACATCGCGTTTTGGGAACGCATTGGTGGAACCCGCCTTATCTTGTGCCGTTGGTCGAAGTTATCCAAACCGAAGGCACCAACCCAGAGACCGTGCAAACCATGATGGAGCTTCTCACCCGCATCGGTAAAGTGGCTGTTCACGTAAAAAAAGATGTGCCTGGCTTTGTGGGCAATCGCTTGCAACAAGCATTGTGGCGTGAAGCTGTAGCCCTAGTAGAAGATGGTGTTTGCGATGCCGAAACCGTGGATCTTGTTGTAAAAAATAGTTTTGGATTGCGTCTCGCTGTTTTAGGCCCACTTGAAAATGCCGATCTTGTGGGAACTGATCTCACATTAGCAATCCACGAAACAGTTCTGCCTCATCTCAATCGTCGTGCCGGAGCCAGCCC
>JANYHE010000112.1 GCA_025359215.1 Hyphomicrobiales bacterium | reverse complement strand
CTTTGCCCATCAACACTTCACCTGAAACTTTAAGAAGAACGCGATTGTATTTAATTTTATTCATTATTTCCCCAAAATGAACGCAAAAAAACGGCCCCAGTTCATGGGGCCATATTATAGGTTGCGTTTTATGATTCGTCTCAGATTAGCCAACGTCTCTGGCCGCTCGAGGCAAGGGTTTGTTATCGTTGGTTTCATCGCCTTCGCCTATAACGAAATCTATCATCGCGCGCCATTCCTTAGGCAATTCACCCCAATCTGGCATTCCACCAGAAGCTGCTTCCAGCATTTCATCTGACGGTTCGCGGATAGCGTTCAGTGAAGCGCGGGCAGTGGTGATGTATGGTTTCCAATCAGTCGTGCCTTGGCTAGCAGCAATTGCCCTTGCCATACGCACAATCATGGGATCAATCGAATTTGGCATAATAATCATCCTCGTTACCCCCGAAGATGTGAACACTGTGTCAAGTAACCGAATTCGCCCTAAGATTTATAGTTAACACAGATTTATGACGCGGGCAAATGCGACAGATTTGCCCGCTTAAATCGTTAGTTGCCGCCAGCCATTTTTGCTACTTCATCGGCAAAATCATCTTCAGCTTTTTCAATGCCTTCGCCCAATTGCATGCGCACATAGCCAGTAAGCTTTACAGCGGCACCGGCTTTGGTTGCCAATTCGGCCAGCACTTGGGTGACAGTTTTTGAACCGTCATGCACATAGGCTTGTTCAAGCAAACAGGTTTCCTTGGCATAGGTTTTGAGGCCTGAAGCTACGATCTTTTCCATTACGTTGGCGGGCTTGCCAGCGTTCTTTTCTTCGAGAACTGCTTTTTCGCGGGCCAAAACATCAGCGGGAACTAAATCAAGGCTCAAAGCAACAGGGTTTGTTGCGGCGATGTGCATTGATAACATGCGGCCAACTGAGGCTAATTCATCTTTATTCCCGGTTGATTCAAGGGCAATAATAACACCAATTTTGCCCATGCCGGGAGCGATCTGATTGTGGATATAAGAAGCAATCACACCATCAGTTACAGTCAGAGCCGCCGTGCGGCGCACTGTCATGTTTTCTCCGATGGTTGCAACCATTTCAGCCACATATTCTGCAACAGCATGCTTGGAACCGGGGAAATGTGCAGTTTTCAATTTTTCTGAGTCGCCATTGGCATCAATTGCCAATTTCGAAATTTCAGCAACCATGGCTTGGAACTTTTCGTTACGCGCCACGAAATCAGTTTCCGAATTCACTTCAACCAAAGCGCCATGCATGCCCTTAACACAAAGACCAACAAGGCCTTCAGCGGCTACACGGGTTGATTTCTTGGCAGCTTTGGCCAAGCCTTTGGCGCGCAGCCAATCAATCGACGCTTCCATATCGCCATTATTGGCAGCCAGCGCTGCCTTACAATCCATCATGCCCACGCCTGTCTTTTCGCGTAGGTCTTTCACCATGCCAGCAGTAATGTCAGCCATGTCAAACCTCATAAGTTAAAATGTGAAAATGGGCCTGCAATCATTGCAAGCCCACACTTCAATTGTGAATTAAGCCGAAGCTGGAATCATCTCGGCCATCGGTTGCTCAGCAGCACCAGCATCAATGCCGGAATGTTGGCCCGATTGTGAAATGCCTTCAATCACAGCTTTGCTGATCAAGTCGCAATACAATGCAACTGCACGCGCAGCGTCATCATTGCCGGGAATTGGGAAATTCACGCCAGCAGGATCAGAGTTTGTATCGATGATTGCAATCACTGGAATGCCCAAACGATTGGCTTCCTTGATGGCGTTGGCTTCTTTGTTGGTGTCGATCACGAACAATAAATCTGGAACGCCGCCCATATCCTTGATGCCGCCCAAAGCCTTTTCAAGCTTAGACTTGCTGCGGGCCATGTCGAGAAGCTCCCGCTTCTTGAGGCCTTGAGTGGATTTTTCCATAGTGTCGTCGATCTTGCGCAAAGTTTTGATCGAAGCCGAAATTGTTTTCCAGTTGGTGAGCATGCCGCCCAACCAACGGGCATTCACATAATATTGAGCGCAACGACGCGCTGATTCAGCAATTTCTTGTGCTGCTGAACGCTTGGTGCCCACGAACAACACACGGCCGCCCTTGGCCACTGTGTCAGTTACCAATTGCAATGCCTGATGCAACAATGGAACAGTTTGTGAAAGATCGAGAATGTGGATGCCATTGCGCACGCCATAAATATATGAACCCATTTTTGGGTTCCAGCGATGAGTTTGGTGTCCGAAATGAACGCCAGCTTCCAAGAGCTGACGCATGGTGAAATTGACCGTGGCCATTGGTAGTTCCTTCTCCGGTTAATCCTCCGCAAGTGGTGTGACCAGATTATTCTGGCACCGGAAGGAGTGCTCCCTATGAGGGGCATTGCTGCCCATGGGAAACTCCAACACCTGCGTGTGGTTTTGTAACGGTTGGGGCTATAGCGGGGTGCTGAGAGTTAAGCAAGTCCCCCATTACCGGCAGCCATTCAGGCGAAAACCGGAACCCTGACTTTCAACAAGCACCGGCCTCACGTTTCTGGGTTCAGACTTTATGTTTAGTTTTTGGACAAAGCTGACATTAGTTCGGAGACTTAGTTAACACTTTTCGCAATGGTGCAGGAGTGTTGGAAATTACGTTCCGGGTTCAGAGTTGAAAGCCACGTTTTTACGAGTCGCGCGAGATTTATGCGCTGTCACTGTAATCCGTCACCGTAACCCATCTGAAAAATAACTCACCTCCGAAAGTGGCAATTCATGCCTAATTAATTTTGTTATCTCTATTCCAACTTTATCTAGTTGACTGATAATTTCATTGTCAGTGTATCCATTAAAATG
>JANYHE010000109.1 GCA_025359215.1 Hyphomicrobiales bacterium | reverse complement strand
TCTTGAGAACGATCGGCAATATCCTTTCCACCAACATAAGGCATCAGCACCACAGAGTTGGGCAAATTATTGACATTGAGTGGTTTGAGTAACCATTGACGTGCTTTCTCGCCTGTTACGTCAAGCGGTCCGTATTTTCTGAACCCCTCAAAGCATACACTCTGATTTTGTAAAAGCGTTCTTGCTAATGTGAGGTCAAAGCCATCTTGATTGGCTGTTAGGTCTGGCAAGGCTTTCGAAACGATTTTACCGTCTAGTTTCGCAGGACTACCCTTTTTGCTTTCAAAGCAAATCATTGATACTCTTACTGCCGCGCCATCTAAAGTCCAATCCTCGTCACTCCATGCTTCGAATATCTGTCCACCGCTAACTATGGCTTTCAGAACCTCACGATTAGCACCACCGCGTATGGAGTTCGTCGACACCAATCCAGCTCGGTTCAATTTGCCGGATGAAATTTGTTGCCAAGCTTTTGCAAACCAAAAAGCTACTAGATCGGCAGCGCCAGGAACTGCTTCGCTCCATGCAGACCTAAGCTTTTTGGAATAGCTTTCACCCAGTTCCATAAGAAATTTACTGGAACCTAAAAACGGTGGGTTACCAACCACCACATCTGCTTTTGGCCAATCAGCTTTGGTGCCATCGGCATTCAAAATGGCATCGCGGCATTCGATGGTGCTCAGTGTACGGAGGATTGGATTGCGCGCGGCTTCGAAGCCGTTTCGGCGCATCCATTGAATTTCACCTATCCACACGGAAACCCGCGCCAATTCGGCGGCATAGGCGTTCAGCTCTATGCCCAGCACAGAATCTGGCCCGATGGATGGAAAACCGCGCGGCAGGCCCATGGCCTCGGCCTCTAAATTCACGCGGTGTTCAATGTTTTTCAGTTCCAGCAAAGACAAATATAAAAAATTACCAGAGCCGCAAGCGGGGTCTAGCACCCGAAACGCTTTCAGTTTTTCCAGAAATGATTGGTGCAGTTTTTCAGAATCGGCTTTGGCTTTGGTGCTGGCTGCAAGCTCTTTGCCTTTCAGCAATTTCTCTTTGGTTGCCTTGGGGGCATTGTCCAGCAACTCTGCAATCTCAGCCTTCACCCCCGCCCATTCGGCCAGCAGCGGCTCCACGATGACGGGGTTCACAATCATCATGATTTTTTCACGATCAGTATAATGTGCGCCAAGCTGGCTGCGCTTGTCAGGGTCTAGCCCGCGCTCAAACAGGGTTCCTAAAATTGAAGGATCAACATCTGACCAATCCAGCTTTGCGGCTCTCAGCAGGTCTTCAATATCGGGCTTCAACAAGGGGAAGGCATGGTCACTATCAAACAGCCCACCATTGAACCAATCGACCTTTTCAAAGCCCACCATGCCGCCCTGCTTCATGGCACCAAACAACATTTTTGCGTGTTGCTCAAAATCTGCTGGTTTTAGTTCGCAATGCCTGAGCATCCGTTCAAACATTTTATTGGGCAGCAGTTCTACATCTTCGGCAAACATGCAGAACACGAGGCGGTTTACAAAATGGGCCACCTCCTCCGCATTATGTTTTCTGTCTCGCAAGCGCTGAGCGATTTTGGCAAATTGTTCGGCGGCTTCTTCAGTGAGAAGTTGGCGGGTTTTTTCGGGTTTTAAGCGCTCGGGATCAGTGAAGGCATGGCGCAGCGTGTCGCGGTGGGTGGCATCTGTCAGGTCATCAAGCTTGATGGTGTAGGTTTTGTGAACCGTGTTGGTCCAATTGGTGTGGATGCGGATTTGATTCATATCCGACACGATGAGCAAGGGCGGATTATCCAGCGCGAGGGCATATTGCTGAAGTTGGGCCAAGGCCGCATCTAAATCTTTGCGCTTGCCTTTATATTCCCAGCCGAAACAATTTTCCTTCCATACATCGGCCCAGCCCTCGCCGCCAGATGATTTTGATGCGCCTTTTTCAAAGGTGAAGAAATCGCCTTTGGGGTCTGCGGTGATGGGGTCCACCACGCCCAGCAATTGGCACAGATCATTGAAATGCGACTGCGAAGCCGAACGCTCTTTCAGCTCAACGGCTTTCCATTTCGTGATGAAGTCTTGCGGCGTCAATTCTCGATTCCCCAGTTGTTTTCAGAACATGCGGGTTTGAGGCTGGGATTACAAACAAAAAAGCCGGAGCATTGCTGCCCCGGCTTGAACTTGTTGTGGTCACCCCATCCGGCGCGAGTTGCGCCACCTTCCCCGCTTCTCGGAGAAGGATGAGGGGTGGATTTTAATGTCCGGCCAGCACTGCCAGCATCAACAAGGCCACAATATTTGTGATCTTGATCATGGGGTTCACCGCTGGGCCGGCTGTGTCTTTGTAGGGGTCGCCTACGGTGTCTCCGGTTACAGAAGCCTTATGAGCATCGCTGCCTTTCAAATGCTTCTTGCCGGTTGAATCCACAAAACCATCTTCGAAGGACTTTTTCGC
>JANYHE010000057.1 GCA_025359215.1 Hyphomicrobiales bacterium | reverse complement strand
CAAGAACGAGGCTGACAATGGCCTTAAAAACACCGCTTACACCGTCGCGATGGCACGCACGCCAGACCCGCACTCTGCCAGCAGCCAGTTCTTGATCTGTGCTTCAGTTGGTTTGTTGGTCATGTCCAGATCCATGCCGCCACCCTCCAGCATCATGAACACGCGGTCCATGCCGGGGTAAATTGAAAAGGGCACATCACTGTCAATGCGGGCTTTGGCAAAGCGCCACGAAAAATCAGCAGCACCTTCTTCTCTGTAAGACGCAATCTCCCAAGACACCCCCTGCCCGTTCCGCCAGCGGCCTTCCTTGAATTCTGATTGCGGAATGATGCGCAGCATTTCTCACCCTTTATTTTTTGTCTCGCCCGCGCCATTATAGCCCAATGACCCAAACATCCCAATCCATTCACGACATTTCATCAGACCCGCGCAACGCAAGTATTTTGATTTCGATCAACGGAGAATTGTTCCCGCGTGAACAAGCCAAAATCTCCGTATTTGATTCAGGTTATATTTTAGGCGACGGTGTGTGGGAGGGGCTTCGCCTCGTGAATAACGGCATCCCATTTTTGCAAGCGCACATCGAGCGCATCTATGAAGGGGCCAAGGCCATCTTCATGGACATTGGGATCAGGCCGCAAGAATTGGTGAAACAGATTTTCGATTGCGTCGATGCCAATAAAATGACCGATGGTGCACACATCCGTTTGATGATCACGCGCGGTGTGAAATCCACACCGTATCAAGACCCGCGCGTCACCATCTCACCGCCCACCATTGTAATCATCCCCGAATATAAACAACCCAGCCCCGATGTGATGAGCAAGGGCCTGTCGTTACACACTGTCAACGTGCGTCGTGGCGCACCCGATGTGCAAGACCAGAAACTTAACTCACATTCTAAACTAAACTGTATAACCGCTTGTATTCAGGCTGCAAATGCTGGCGCTGACGAAGCCCTGATGCTTGATCCGTTGGGCTTTGTTGCCACGTGCAATTCCACGCACTTCTTCATCGTGCGCCGTGGTGAAGTGTGGACTTCAACCGGACAATATTGCATCCCCGGGATCACACGAGCCACCATCATCCGTCTGTGTCGTGATCACGGCATTCCGGTCTTCGAAAAATCATTCTCGCTTTATGATGTCTATGGCGCTGATGAAGCCTTCGTCACCGGGACCTTTGCTGGGGCAACGCCCGTGCGCATCATCGATGGCAGGCCCGTGCGAAATCCTCTGTCTACGGATGAATGGAGTGGCGCTGGCCCTCTGACACAAAAACTCTCTGAAGCCTATAAAAAACTCGCGCGCGCCGAAGCCACGCGATCGCTCTCTTAATGCTGGCATTTATTATCACTGCAATTCTCATCGAGTTAACACCAGGGCCAAATATGACTTGGCTTGCTGTGCTGGGTGCAACGCGTGGTCGCATGCCTGCACTTGCCGCTGTTGCAGGAATTTGCCTTGGTCTGAGTTTTGCAGGAGTCGTGGCAGGTGTTGGACTTTCAACCTTACTTACCAATTTTCCATTTTTGCTCACTGCCCTGCGCTGGGCGGGCACGCTTTATCTATTCTATCTCGCTTATGATGCGTGGCAGGATTCTGCCGAGGTACACGATAGAACCGCGCTGCCCGTGAAAGTTTATTTTACACAAGGCTTCATCACCAATGCATTGAACCCAAAAGCCTATCTGTTTTATGCCGCCATTCTTCCGCAGTTTTTCAAGTCTGGCGTGGATACGATAAGCGAGGTGATCACGCTGACGGCGATTTATGTTTTGGTTGCAACCATCATTCACGGCATTATCGCTGTCATGTCTGGCAGTCTTGCGGGGTGGCTGCAAAAATCACCACGCGCTATTATAGTCCGCAAAACTTTGGCTGTTGCTATTGCAATCGCAGCAGTGTGGTTTTTTATCTCAACAGGAATGCTCAAATGACAAACACCAACATTGCCCAAACTAATATTGCAATGTGGTCTGGCCCGCGCAACATCTCGACTGCGATGATGTATAGCTTTGGTAACCGTGCCGATTGCGTGGCTTGGGACGAGCCATTTTATGGCTTCAGCCTAAAGCATCGCGGCCATGATCATCCTATGCGCGAAGAAATAATTGCCGCCAATGAATGTGATTGGGAAAAATTAGTTCAAACTTGCACCGCCCCCACATCCAAACCAATCTTCTATCAAAAGCACATGACATTTCACATGGAGCCGGGCTTTGATCGCAGTTTTGCATTAAAACTCAGCAACGCTTTTCTCATTCGCCCGCCTGAAGAAGTGTTGGCCAGTTACACTCAAAAATGGGCCGATGCATCTTTGCGTGGCATTGGCTTTGTGCAGCAGGCCGAAATTTTTGACATGGTGGCCAATCATCTTGGTTTTGCGCCGCCAGTAATTGAAGCCGATCAGGTGCTGGCAAACCCGCGCGAAACTCTCACCAAACTTTGCGGAGCACTAAATATTACTTTTGATGAAGCCATGTTGAAATGGACCAAAGGCCCGAAAAGCTTTGATGGCGTGTGGGCCCCACACTGGTATAATGCCGTGTGGCAATCGGAAGAGTTTGCTGCACCAACACACAAAACAATTGTGCTGCCCGCTGAACTTCAAAAAATCGCCGATCAAGCGCGGCCCTATTATGAAAAATTAAAAGCCCACACTTTGTAAAGTATGGGCTTCAATAGATTAGCGAACCATCGCATGCACAGGCAGCGAGCTGGCAACAGCCGGCGCCACTGTTTTCAGGCTTGGCGTTTCTTTTTCCACCAGCATTTCAATCTTGCGCAAATCACCTTCGGCATCTTTCAGGCGTTCGATCATTGATTCATGTTGATCGCGCAGTTCACCAACAGTTTTCAAGATATTATCACGACGGCCCCGCACAGATTTTGCTGCCATCGAATAATTAACATTATTAGGGTCGGTCACACCGGTGCGTTGCTCTTCAAATTTAACATGCGCATCGAGATCATCATGTTTTCGCATTAAATCTTGGATCATCAGATCCATATCGGCGACCTGGCGGCGGCAATCTTCCACCCGGAACCTGTTCAGCCGTAAAAGGCTTTCCCGTGAACGCATAATATCCTCACTTTACTCAACACACTGACTGGCGAAATTCATCGCCGAAACTTTACGCAGACTCTATTCACGATTCCCCGAATCAACTAGCACAGGGAAACATGCCTTAACCGACATGATGAACAATTAGGTTTAAGGCCGAGTAAATTGCGCAAAAAAGAGTTGGTTCAACACAAAATTAATTCGTGTTTCAGTTTGACTCCAACCTATAGGGGTGAAATGCGACCACCTACTATATGTTGTGTCAGGTTGTGCAAAGTTTGAGAAGCCAAGATTAGGTTTTGTTAACCTTTCTAAGGCTATCTTAATGATCAGAGTTAACGTTTCGTAGCCAGTTGATCGAAAATCGGTCAGCGGCAAGTTTAAGGGGATTCGCAATGCGGGTATTGTTGATCGAGGACGACACAGCGACAGCTCAATCAATTGAGCTGATGTTAAAGTCCGAAGGTTTTAACGTCTATACGACGGACCTTGGTGAAGAAGGTGTCGATCTTGGCAAGCTTTATGATTATGACATCATTCTGCTGGATCTCAATTTGCCTGATATGTCAGGCTACGAAGTGCTGAAATCGCTTCGTGTTTCCAAAGTGGGAACCCCTATCCTCATCCTTTCCGGCCTTGCTGGCATTGAAGATAAGGTCAAGGGCTTGGGCTTCGGCGCTGATGACTATATGACCAAGCCTTTCCATAAAGATGAACTGGTTGCGCGCATCCATGCTGTGGTCCGCCGTTCCAAGGGCCATGCTCAATCCGTTATTCTCACTGGCGAGCTTCTCGTCAATCTCGACACCAAAACCGTTGAAGTGGGCGGCCAACGCGTTCACTTGACTGGTAAAGAATATCAAATGCTGGAGCTGCTCTCGCTCCGCAAGGGCACAACGCTCACCAAAGAAATGTTCCTCAACCACCTCTATGGCGGCATGGACGAACCAGAACTCAAAATCATTGACGTGTTTATTTGTAAGCTGCGCAAGAAGCTGGCCAACGCCGCTGAGGGCAAGAACTTTATTGAAACCGTGTGGGGCCGTGGTTACGTGCTGCGCGAAGGTGCGCCACCAATGCCGGGCCATGATCACGAAGAAGAAATGTTGCGCATCGCATAACTTTCAAAATAGAAATTTTAAAAACCCGGCCTTAAAAGCTGGGTTTTTCTTTTGCGCTTTCTTCACGCAGTGACGAAACAGAATAAATTATCAAGGCCAACCAAATGATGGCGAAGGAACTGAATTTCCAAATATCAATATGTTCCTTGAAAATGAACACCGCCGTGAGAAACACCAGCGACGGCGAAATATACTGCAGCAGCCCCGCCGTCGAGTAGCGCAACCGCTTCAATGAAGCCGCGAAGAATATCAAGGCACCAGCGGTAAAACCACCGCAGCCAAGCAGCATCAACGTGTCAAAAACATTGGCACCAAAATGCATGTCACCTTGCCGTGCCAACCAAACCTCCACCAACAGCAGCGGCACAGCGAGGATGAGCACCTCAATAAAAAATCCTTCAACCGCGCCAACCTTCACCGTCTTGCGCAACAATCCATAGAGGCAAAAACTGCTCGCTAATGAGAGCCCTATAAATGGAAAAACACCCGATGCAATTGTCTGCACAATAACAGCAACGCAAGCCAGCCCGATAGCGGCAAATTGCGGGCGCGTGAAACGCTCACCCAGAAAAATATAACCCACAACCACATTTAAGAGTGGATTGATAAAATAGCCAAGGCTCGCCTCCAACGTGCGGCCATGCTGAATGCACCAGATATAAAGCGTCCAATTAAACACAATCGTGATGCTGGTGAACGTGAGCAGCAAAACCGTGCGCGGGCTTTTTAAATGCGTCCACACATTCGCAAACAAACCCAATTGCCAAATCACCACCGCTGCAATGGGCACCGACCACACGCCCCGGTTCACAGCAATTTCCATCGGATTAATATGGCGCATGAAGCCAAAATAAACCGCCATGCCACCCCAGAACAAATGGGCAATGATGGCGAACAACACACCTTTGTTTGGTTCCGACAATTTGGAAAGCATCAGGCGCTCACATTCTCTCGCAACAGCTTGAAATTAATCGCATCCAGCAAAGCTTGAAATGAAGCTTCAACAATATTGGGCGAAACGCCCACTGTGAACCAGCGCTCGCCCTTATCATCCCGGCTCTCAATCAACACCCGCGTGGTCGCACTGGTGCCGCCATTGAGGATGCGCACCTTATAATCCACCAATTCCATATTCTCAATAAAGCGCTGATATTTGCCAAGATCTTTGCGCAACGCCACATCCAAAGCACTCACCGGACCATTGCCTTCGCCAGTGCTGGTGAGAACCTCACCATCCACTAAAACTTTCACATTCGCTTCAGAATACATTTTGCCACCGCGTTGGCCCACATTTACATCGAAAGACTGCACGTCAAAATAATGTGGCACTGTGCCAAGTGTGCGCCGCGCCAAAAGCTCAAATGAAGCATCAGCGCCATCATAGGCATAGCCTTGGTTCTCGCGCTCTTTCACTTCGCGCAGCAAATGATCAAGCCGCACATCATCTTTGGCAATTTCAAGATTGATGCGCTTCAACTCCACCAATAAATTGGATTTTCCTGCTTGGTCTGAAACCAAAATCCGCCGCGTGTTGCCCACCGATTCTGGCGGCACATGCTCATAGGTCTCAGGCTCCTTTGCCAATGCCGAAGCATGAATGCCAGCTTTAGTGGCAAAAGCACTCTTGCCAACATAAGGCGCCTGCGCAAAGGGAGAGCGATTGAGCAATTCATCAAACCCACGCGAAATCGCCGTAAGCTCATCAAGACGCGCACCAATTTCAAATTTATCCGTATACTGACGTTTAAGTCCCAACGTGCCAATGATCGAAACGAGATTGGCATTGCCGCAGCGTTCACCAAGGCCATTGAGTGTACCTTGAATTTGACGACACCCAGCTTCAACAGCTGCCAAAGAATTAGCCACCGCCTGTTCCGTATCATTATGCGCATGAATGCCCAAATGCGTACCCGGAATAGTCTTCGTCATTGTACGGACGATTTCTGAAACCTCTGCCGGTAAGGTGCCACCATTGGTATCACACAGCACCACCCAGCGCGCGCCAGCACCATAGGCTGTCTTTGCGCAAGCCATGGCATATTCAGGGTTGGCCTTGTAGCCATCAAAGAAATGTTCGCAGTCTACCAAAACTTCCTTAGCCGCAGCCTTGGCCGATGAAACGGAATCGCTAATGCTCTCCAAGTTCTCATCATTGGTGCAGCCCAGCGCCACCCGCACATGATAATCCCAGCTTTTTGCCACAAAACAAATCGCCGAAGATTTAGCCTGCAACAAGGTCTGCAAACCCGGATCATTAGAAGCCGAACGCCCTGCCCGCTTGGTCATGCCAAATGCAGTGAAAATGGCCTTCGTCTTGCGCTGCTCACCAAACAACGCATTGTCGGTGGGGTTACCGCCGGGGTATCCCCCCTCAATATAATCCACACCCAATTTATCGAGCATGTCCATGATGACAAGCTTATCATCCAGCGAAAACGTAACGCCGGGCGTCTGCTGTCCATCGCGCAAGGTGGTGTCAAAAAGATAAAGGCGTTCGCGTGTCATTACTCAATTTCTCCCCTTCTCCCCTTGAGGGAGAAGGTGCCCGAAGGGCGGATGAGGGGTTGGTTCAATGAGTCAAGTATTGCCAGCAAGGTTCCAGCCAGCGCCTGATTGATATCAATATTCCAGAAACGCAAAACCTTATAGCCAACAGACTTCAACCAAGCGTCGCGCACTTCGTCATAACGCGATCCTTCATGCTGGCTACCATCCAGTTCAACAATCAGTTTGCGATCTTGGCAAACGAAATCGACAATATATTTTCCGATTGGCACTTGTCTGCGAAACTTGAAATTTTCAAAGCGGCGGTCACGTAGGGCGTTCCAAAGCTTCACTTCAACATCGGTCATATTGCGACGGAGTTGTTTGGCGAAATGAGTCTTGCTGCGAACACCCCCCTCATCCGGCGCATTCGCGCCACCTTCTCCCTCAAGGGGAGAAGGGGAACATGTGGTTTCTGCCTTTATTTCTTTCTTCCCTTCTCCCCTTGAGGGAGAAGGTGCCCGAAGGGCGGATGAGGGGTCACTGGCCATCATCGCCTCATTTCCCAGGTGGTTTTTATCACTCCTGTCGCTGGGTCCTTCAGGTCAGAAAGGTAGACGTAATACTTAGATGCTATTTCTTCGCGAATTTCGTCTGCTCGTTTCCAATCCTTAGCGTTGCGGGCTTGGTTGCGGGCCTCAATTAATTCTTCCACTTGTTTTTTCACCAACACATTCTGCTCCCTAGGCAGAGTAGCTAAACCGATGCCTAACAGTTCCAATGAACCAAGCAATGCGACTACGGAACCATTTTTAGCTAAAATATGCATCCTCGTGATCGCGCCATGTGTATTAAGATCGTCTGATAGTGCAGCAACAACTTCTGCATCGGGCCTTGGCGTCATCACGTCACCGATTCTATCGCGCCAATCAAGAAGGATATTCTTACTTTCTTCTAAACTCGCAACCGTCCAATCAATCGGCTGGCGATAATGCGTGCGCAGCATATTGAATCTTGCAACTTCGCCCGACCAATCCTTCAACACATCGGCAATAGTAGTAAAATTCCCCAAGCTCTTCGACATCTTCTGTCCTTCAACTTGCAGGAATCCGTTATGCATCCACACATTCGCCATCACATCGGTGCCGTGCACGCAGCGGCTTTGGGCGATTTCATTTTCGTGGTGCGGGAAGATTAAATCTAATCCGCCGCCATGGATGTCAAACACTTCACCCAAATAGCGCTTGCTCATGGCGCTGCATTCGATGTGCCAGCCGGGGCGGCCCCTGCCCCAGGGGCTTTCCCAACCGGGCTCATCGGCGGAGGACAATTTCCATAGCACAAAGTCTGCTGGATTTTTCTTGTGGGCATCCACGGCCACGCGAGCACCGGCTTTTTGGTCTTTCAGTTTGCGGTTAGACAGTTGACCGTAGTCTTTCATCGAGTCCACGCCAAATAGCACTTCTCCCGCCGCAACATAGGCATGACCCTTAGTGATCAGTGTACTGATCATTTCAATCATGCCAACAATATTATCGGTAGCCCTAGGCTGCACGGTTGGTTCCAAGCAGCCCAGCGCTTTCACATCGGCTTGAAACTGGTCCGCCGTCTTAGCAGTCACCCGCGCAATGGCGTCATTCAGCGGTAGCTCAGGAAAATCACGTAAAGCCCGCTCGTTGATCTTATCATCCACATCGGTGATGTTGCGCACATATTTCACATGACCTTCACCATAGATATGGCGCAGCAAGCGATACAACACGTCAAACACAATCACTGGCCTGGCATTGCCAATGTGGGCGAAATCATAAACCGTGGGGCCGCACACATACATGCGCACATTGGAAGCATCGATGGGAACGAACTCTTCTTTTTGGCGGGTCAGCGTATTGTAAAGGCGTAGGCTCATGGTCTTCCTCAAGGCTTGCTGACCTTGGGAAACGCTTTAGATGATTTTAAGTCAAGCGGCGCCCAGCCAGCGATATGTTTCGCTAGTTAATAATAATGCTGCAAATAATGCAGGCATAGGGGCGGCATATACTCATGTCGGCAAAATGCGCGATTGCGGCGCTGCCGTCAAGGTCTCATTACCAATCATAATTTAGAGTGTGTAAATGGCCCAGAATCAGCACCGCCTTGGATTAGCGCTCGTCGCCTGCGCAGCTCTGTGCTGGTCGTCATCAGGCCTTTTCACGCGTGCTATACCGGCTGAGCTGTTCACAATGTTATTCTGGCGCGGGTTATTTTCTGGCGCGTTGGTGTTGCTGGCCTACTTTGTGCTGGAGGGCGAAAACGCCCTGCCCGCATTAAAAACGCTGCGCTGGCCATCATTGGCCGTGGCCGTGCTTTCGGCAGCGGGCATGATCACAGGCATAGGCTCACTGCGCTATGGCTCGGTGGCTGATGCCATGGTGATTTATGCCACAGTGCCCTTCATCACGGCGGGCATTGCTTATTTTGCGCTGGGTGAAAAACCGTCGCGCTCCACATTAATCGCAAGCGCCGTGGCGCTGCTTGGCGTGATTGTGATGATTGCTGGCGCAGGTTTTGGCGGTTCGATGCTTGGCAAAGGCTTGGCCGTGTTGATGACACTGAGCATGGCCAGCTTTTCAGTCTTGCTGCGAAAGAACCGCAACGTGCCCATGTTGCCTGCCATGGCAGGGTCAGCTTTCTTGTGCTCACTCTTCAGTTTTTTCGCAATGAAATCGGCGCAGGTCAGCAGCCATGATTTGCTGCTCATCAGTGGCTTTGGCATTTTGCAAAATGGCGCAGGGTTGATTTTTTACACACTGGGTTCACGCAAAATTCCAGCGGCTGAAGCCACTTTGCTGGCTGCCTTGGAAGTGCCTTTCACGCCCCTTTGGGTGTGGCTGTTGATGGGAGAAACACCAGCCCCTGCCACATTGCTGGGCGGAGCCATTGTTCTCGTGGCGCTCTTTACGCATATTATAAACGAGCTGCGCGGTAAAACACCCGCACAGCCCGAAGGTTTTGAAATCAGCGCTTAAGCCCGCGCCGTTTGCCCAAAGAGAACTTTCTTTGCTTCTTCGGTCATCGGCTTTGCCGGCGGCGCAAGCGCATAAGCTTTCACCACAGCAGGCCGAGCTTTCACAACATCAAACCACCGGTGCAAATGCGGAAAATCTTCAAGCTTCTGCTTATGGTTTTCATAAGGCACAATCCAAGGATAAATTGCCATATCGGCAATAGAATAATCCCCCGTCACAAAATCACGGTCCGCCAAGCGCTTGTTCAACACGCCATAAAGGCGGTTGGTTTCTTTGGTGTAACGTTCAATGGCATAAGGCACTTTTTCGGGCGCATAAACATTAAAATGACCATTCTGGCCAGCCATCGGGCCAAGCCCGCCCATCTGCCAATTCAGCCATTGCAGAACCTCAACGCGGCCCCGAATATCGGCTGGAATGAACTTGCCCACCTTTTCGGCGAGATACAAAAGAATGGCACCTGATTCAAAAACACTGATCGGCGCACCACCACCAGCGGGGTTATGATCCACAATGGCAGGCATCCGATTGTTGGGCGAAATCGCCAAAAATTCCGGCTTGAACTGTTCACCCGTGCCAATGTTCACACGATGAATATTGTACTCAAGCCCCGCTTCTTCGAGGAAAACAGTAATTTTATGACCATTTGGGGTGGGCCAATAATAAAGATCAATCATGATGAAGCCTTATGTAATTGCACATGATACAGATATGGGTCTGGATCATTTTTTTTGCAATGGGCAATTGCTCTCCTGCCATTTGCTTGGGCTCATGGCTTTAATACGCAAAAACTCGCGGTTGAAATTTGATTTTGTGTTGAAGCCGGAATCAAACATCGAAATTGTAACGGACTTTCCTTCTGTCATGAGCTTGCACGCATGTTCAATGCGGTGGCAATTGATAAAACGTGAAACGTTCTCGTTTCTGGTGCGATTAATGGCAGCTGATAGTTGCTTTGCCGGAAAGATCAACTTTCGCGCTAATCTTGCCAAAGTAAGATCAGGATCAAGATAGGGCTTATGCACTTCCAGATATTTATCCAAATCTATCATCATAGCTTGGTCGCGTTTTGCGTCTTCTTCTGACAATGGCTCCGTTTCGTGTTCGCGCTTGCTTTCAACGGCCTTTGTTAGGCTCAAGACTCCGAGACTTAAAAGTGAAAGCGAAGAAACTACACTTGGGATCCATAACACGTAGGATTGCACACCATTCGCCATTCCAACAGCAATAAGAACATCGCACAGGGCCGAAGCGATGAGTGAAATGCCCAGAATGCGCCACGCTAAAAGTGCGCGCGAACCGCTTTCCAATCGACTGTGCAAAAGGCTGTCTTCACCGCGCCAGAGATGGATTAAAATCGCAAAGCCGTAACCAACGAAAGAAACGGGTATGGCTACATCCAGAAAATCTGGATACACGATCAAAAGGACAACTGCCAGAAGTGGCCCCACAGCGTGCTGCAGCAAATGGTTCAAGCGCACATCGCCGCCAGCGGCATTGCGAAAAGCAGCCCAGGCAATGGGCGCAATTGTCATCGCGAGAATGGGCTGCAATGGTCGGATTGCTGAAACGCCATAATACTGCGCCAGCGCGATGATTGTGCTTTGAATTGCGCAAGCCGCGATCAGGGCCAAAAGTGTGAAATGAGATTCACGCGCAACAATGCGCTGAACTAAAAATCCAAACAGCAGCAGAGATATAATCATCGGAATGGGCAATACGGGCATCGGAGAAAATCCAGTTATGTCATCTTCTAAGTCCTAAAACCGGATCTTGACGACCTATATTCGGTTCGAGGACGTTTTTCCTCTAAATTCATGGCTGAAAGAATGGGTAACTTTAACAAAGGACCCTCACATGAAAATTCTTTCTTCAACATTTTTAACCCTGTCACTGCTGCTTTCTCCATGCGCAATGGCAACTGACGCACCCGGGCTTATGGAACGGGAAATTTTAGCGCCCCATCATGGCCGCAAAATGCAGGTGGCCATTTGGTATCCTGCAACTGAAGGCAAGTCCGAACTCTTTGCCGATAATGCCGTATTTCAAGGCGGCGATGTGCTGCGCAATGCGCCAGCGACGCCTGGCAAGCATCCGATCGTGCTTTTGTCACATGGCATGGGAGGAACCTATCTCAGCCTGAATTGGCTGGCATCAGGATTGGCGGAAAAAGGCGCCATAGTTGTGAGTGTAAATCACCCTAATGGTTGGTTCAAAGACCGTGACCC
The DNA here is from genome assembly GCA_025359215.1 of Hyphomicrobiales bacterium. Lineage (GTDB taxonomy): Bacteria > Pseudomonadota > Alphaproteobacteria > Rhizobiales > Aestuariivirgaceae > Aestuariivirga. The sequence continues at coordinate 58,333 of JANYHE010000057.1, read as the reverse complement.
AAAAACGATGTTTAACCATTGGACCCGCGTGCAAGACTTGGAGGTTGCATTAGAAGACGTCCTAGCAGACCCTGCCTTCGCAACTGCGATTGACAAAGACCGCATTTATGCTGCTGGGTTTTCGTTCGGTGGGTGGACGGCACTTTCACTTGGTGGTGCCACAGCAAACCTTGAAGGCAACAAGACTTATTGCAAAGATGCTGGCGAACGATCAAACAATTGTACCGATCTGGAGCATTTTGGTTTTGACCCCGAAAAAACTGAAAAATCTCGCTGGACCGCCAGTTATAAAGATCCCCGTATCAAGGCAGTGGCCGCAATCGAGCCGGGACTGACATGGAAAATGGGTCCTTAAAATATACGCGATCTTGATCAGAATAAATTGCTCATCATTGGGTTAGGAACAGGGTTGGACCGTCAATTTCCGACCGACACATCTGCGCTGGGTTCCGGTTTTGAAAGCTTGGTGCCAAATGCACATGTCGAAGTAATAGCACCCGCCACGCATTTCACCGCCATGCCATTATGCAAACCCAAAGGTGCTGCCATTCTAGAGGAAGAAAGAGATGATCCCGTCTGCAGCGATCCAGCAGGTACAGATCGCAAAGCTGTCCATGATAACATCATCAACAGTATCGCAAAGCATTTTGAGTTGCCATAAATAAAATCAGGGCGGCCAATCAGCCGCCCTGTTTGCAAATTACTCCGCAGCTTCAACAGCTTCTTCATCAGCCCAAGTTTTAGGGCGAGAGGCCAGTTCTTTTTTCAGCTCTTCAGCAATGAGAAATGATAGCTCCAAAGCCTGTGCAGCATTGAGGCGTGGATCACAGAATGTGTGATACCGATCATTCAGATCCTCATCGCGAAGCGCACGAAGCCCACCTGTGCATTCGGTCACGTCCTTACCCGTCATTTCCACATGAACGCCGCCCGCATGGGTGCCTTCTGCCTGATGCACACCCATAAAGCGGCGCACTTCAGTCATGATGGAATCAAAAGTGCGCGTTTTATAACCAGATGTCGCCTTGATGGTGTTGCCATGCATCGGATCACAGGACCAAACCACAACACGGCCCTCACGCTTCACAGCGCGAATTAAATCAGGCAAATGCTTTTCAACTTTATCGGCACCAAAGCGCGCGATAAGAGTTAATCGGCCGGGCTCATTCTCAGGGTTCAGCACATCAATCAGTTTGATAAGCTCATCTGGTTTTAAAGATGGACCGCATTTCAACCCAATCGGATTTTTAATGCCCCGTGCAAATTCCACATGTGCATGATCAAGCTGGCGCGTGCGATCACCAATCCAAATCATATGTCCGGACGTGGCATAATAATCGCCGCTGGTTGAATCGTTGCGCGTCATGGCTTCTTCATAGCCCAGCAGCAAAGCTTCATGGCTGGTGAAGAAATCCGTGGAACGCAATTGTGGTGCCGTCTCCGCCGTAATGCCAATGGCTTTCATGAAGCCCATGGTTTCCGTAATCCGATCTGCCAATTCTTGATATTGTTCAGAAGCAGGCGAATCTTTCAAATATCCAAGCGTCCATTTATGTACATGCTCAAGATTGGCATAGCCGCCTTGGGCAAAGGCCCGCAGCAAGTTCAACGTGGCCGCAGATTGGCGATAAGCCATAATTTGGCGCTCAGGATCAGGAATGCGGCCAGCAACAGTTGCTTCAGCGTCATTCACAATGTCGCCGCGATAAATAGGATATTCCACACCATCAATAATTTCAGTGGGTGAGGAGCGCGGCTTGGCAAACTGGCCAGCAATACGGCCAACTTTTACGATAGGAACACCGCCAGCAAATGTCAGCACCACCGACATTTGCAAAAACACGCGGAAAAAATCTCGAATATTATCGGCAGAATGCTCAGCAAAACTTTCAGCGCAGTCGCCGCCTTGCAGCAAAAAGGCTTTGCCCTCGGCAACCTTGGCTAATTTACGCCTCAATTTGCGCGCTTCACCTGCAAAAACCAAAGGTGGAAAGCCAGCCAATCGGGCTTCAACTACTTTAAGTTTCTCAGCATCCTGATAGTCAGGCATCTGCATAACCGGAAATTTGCGCCAGCTATCAGGTGTCCAATTCGAATTCATAACTCTCACTCCGTGCACATTAATAATTGCTATATAGACGCTGATTGTGCAGCGCACCAGCCCTTGCACAGGGCTGTGGGCACGTGGGCATTGCATACAACTTCATAGTTCACCTCAACTAAACCTTAACGTTCAGTCCATAAAATGGTCGGCAATGTGTCAACCATAGAGGCCTTCAGCCAGTCATGATCGAACTCTTTAAACGAACCCATTGGGAAGTGTGGTATGACACCCTGACCAGAGGAAATCCTCCGCTCATTGTGCAGCTTTTGGCCATTAACTCTATTATTTTCATTTTTCTGATCATTCGCAGAATGCGCGGCCGTGATCCTGTGAGAAATGGCGCAAGCCAAATGATCCAAGCATTATTGATTGGCGCCAATCTCGTTATTTTAACGCAAGAACAATTCATGCCATTTTACCATTCTCACATGGTAAGTTTTTGGCATAAATTCATGAATGTGATTTAATCAGCGACGGGAATCCAAAAAAGACTCCCAAGCCGATTTGAAGGCCACTTGCTTGTCCACACTCCAATAGCGCAAATTATCAATGCGAATGGGGTCACCAGAAACCGCACAGCGCACAAATTCGCCTTCGCGCAAAATCTGATAATCGCCATCCAAATATCTAATTTTGGCTTCGCGCTGGGGAGGCAAGATAGGATCGATGTAATTCATATCCTAATCTTAGTGAATTTCAGCCTCGATTAAAAGAGTGATCCTTGCAACTTTTTCGCAGGCACCATAACATTTAAGCGTCCATCCGCCATTTCAATTTCAAGCTTGGCCAATTCCTTAACGCCGATAACGCCGCGCAATGGGCGCTGGTGTTCATCGCGCAGCACTGCAAACCCGCGCGCCAATATAGAATGATAATTGAGCGATCCAAACAGCTTTGTCTCTGCCAGCAGGCGGTCTTTTCGCTTTGTCAGCAGTTGATTGAGCCCACGGCCCAAACGCCCATTTTGCTCGTCTAAGCGGCGTCGCTGCTCAGCAATACGCAAAGTTAATGGCTTGGTTGAAAGCTTGCCAGAACTTCGGGCCAAACGCACTGCATGGTCCTGAACATTGGCTTTCAAGGCCTTGGGCAATTTTGCCGTTGCAGTGTCTAATCTTTGCCGGGCCATGGCCAAAATTTCGTCAGGCTTCGGCAAGGCCCGCGCCGCTGAACGCAGCCTAACTTGTGCATCAGACATGATGCGCCCCAAAGTGCGTTTCTGCCTTGCATGAAGTGAAGCCACTTCCGCCAACAAATCCACCCGCACAGGAACGGCACGTTCGGCAGCCGCCGTGGGTGTCGGCGCACGCCAATCCGATGCAAAATCAATCAGAGTTGTATCTGTTTCATGGCCAATGGCTGAAATCAGCGGAATTTCACTTTCCGCCGCCGCCCGAACAACGATTTCTTCATTGAAGCACCATAGGTCTTCAAGCGATCCACCGCCACGCGCCACGATCAACAAATCTGGCCTTTTGGCCATGGCATTAAACCCACGAATGGCTGCAGCCACTTCGGCCGCTGCTGTATCACCTTGCACCCGCACAGGCCAAACAATCACATGGCGAGGGAAACGATCATTCAACCGATGGAGAATATCACGGATTACAGCACCCGTCGGCGATGTGATAATGCCAATGACGTTTGGCAAATAGGGAAGCTCCCGCTTGCGGTCCTGATCGAACAATCCCTCCGCAGCGAGCTTTTTCTTGCGCTCCTCCAGCAGTGCCATCAAAGCGCCAACGCCTGCAGGCTCCACATTTTCAATCACAATCTGGTAGTTGGATTTGCCTGGGTAAGATGTGATTTTACCCGTGGCGATCACTTCCAACCCTTCCTGCAGTTTAGACTTTAATTTGTTGAATGCTCCCCGCCAAATCACGGCATCCAGCTTCGCGCCATCATCTTTCAGCGCAAAATAGCAATGCCCCGATGAATGTGCACCGCGAAAGCCGGATATCTCACCCCGCACGCGCACATGGCCAAAACGATCCTCTAACGTGCGTTTCAGAGCATGAGAAAGTTCCGTCACAGATTGCTCCCCTAAATTAGGCTTAGCAGCTTCGATAATCTCGCCCGTTACAGGGTCATATTCCGGCATGGTGGACATCAATTAGTTTCTCTTGATTCTGCTGCGCTAGATTGCGACAAGGCCTTCTAACATAAAAGGAGGCCCGATGAACGTTCTTCTCATAGGCTCAGGCGGCCGCGAACATGCTCTGGCTTATGCTTTGGTCAAAAGCCCCCTGCTCACCAAGCTTTATGCGGCACCCGGTAATCCCGGCATCGCCAAGTTAGCCGAGATTGCAGCGTTGAAAGTGACAGACCACGCGGCTGTGATTGAGTTTTGCAAATCAAACACAGTCAGCTTGGTCGTTGTCGGCCCCGAAGCACCATTGGTAGCAGGCTTGGTGGATGATCTAACAGCAGCAGGCATCAAAGCTTTCGGCCCCACCAAATTTGCTGCCCAGCTTGAAGGCTCGAAAGGTTTCACCAAAGATATCTGCGCAAAATTTAATATTCCCACGGCAGCCTATGAGCGCTTCAAAGATGAGAAAAAGGCGCTCACTTATTTGCGAAAACACGGTGCCCCTATTGTGATCAAAGCCGACGGTTTAGCCGCGGGCAAAGGCGTGACTGTGGCCATGAGTTTGCCCGAAGCAGAAGCAGCAGTGAAAGATATTTTCGCAGGTCGCTTTGGCGAAGGCGAATGTGTGATCGAAGAATTTATGGAAGGGGAAGAAGCCAGTTTCTTCGCCTTGTCTGACGGTATGAATGTGCTGCCGCTGGCCACAGCACAAGATCATAAGCGGGTGGGCGATGGCGATAGTGGCCCCAACACGGGCGGCATGGGGGCCTATTCACCAGCACCCTGCATGACAGATGCTCTGTGTACGGAGGTTTTAGAAAGAATTATAAAGCCAACCGTCAAAGCTCTGGCCAGCAAGGGCCACCCTTATAAGGGCGTTCTCTATGCAGGCCTCATTCTCACAAACGAGGGCCCCAAATTAATCGAATATAACGCCCGCTTTGGCGACCCGGAAACTCAAGTTTTGATGCCACGCTTGCGCGATGATTTACTGACACTGCTATTGGCCAGTGTCGACGGCACACTGGATAAAATCTCCGTGCGTTGGAAACCTGAGACTGCGCTCACCGTTGTGTTATGCGCAAAAGGCTATCCCGGTGAAGTTATAAAAGGCAGCCATATCAATGGATTATCGCAAGACTTTGGCAAAGACGTTGAAGTCTTCCATGCGGGCACCGCTATTGATGGCGAGTTCATCGTAGCCAATGGCGGTCGCGTTCTCAATGTCACAGCGCTCGGTGCCACACCCAAAGAAGCACAACAAAATGCCTATGCTGCAGTCGATAAAATCGATTGGCCCGAAGGCTTCTGCCGCCGTGATATTGGTTGGCGCGCTGTCGATTGAAAAATCAATCGAACAACTCCACATAGAAGCTATGAACCAAACTTCATGTCCTAAAATTGGTCTCGCCCTCGGTGGCGGAGGTGCGCGTGGTCTGGCCCACATTCCCATGCTTGAAGCGTTTGATGAGCTTGGCATCAAACCCGCGATCATCGCAGGCAGCAGCATGGGAGCATTGGTGGGCGCTGCTTATGCTGGAGGCATGAGCGGAAAGGAGTTGCGCGAACATGCTTTAAGCCTGCTCTCCAACAAAATGGAAATGGCGCGCCATGTGTTTGGTGCCAAGCAATCCAAACTTGGTGACATTTTTTCTCTCAAAGGGCTCATGTCAATGCAACTAGACGGGCAAAAATTGGCGCATATTGCTTTGCCAGATTCTTTGCCCCAGCTCATCGAGCAACACCCCATTCCTCTGAAAATTGTCGTGACAGATTTTGAGCGCATGGAAGAAGTGGTTCTCACCAAGGGCTCCATCCTGCAAGCGGTGGGCGCTTCGATCGCCGTGCCTGGGTTGGTTTCCGCCCCTTTGATTGATGGCCGCATTCATGTTGATGGCGGGGTGAAAAATCCTGTGCCCTTCAATCATGTTACAGATGGCATGGATATGGTTGTGGCCATTGATGTGACTGGTAGGCCGCGACCGATTAAGCGCTCGCACCCCTCAAACTTGGAATTGGCCGTTGGGTCGTTGTTGATCATGTTCCACGAACTGGCTGATTTGCGGCGCGCCCAGCACCCGCCCGATATCTACATCGCACCAGAAGTCGATCAATTTGGCGCAAGCGACTTTTTCAAAGTGAAAGATATTTTTGCCGCCACCGAAACCAGCAAGGACAAATTAAAGCGGGCATTGGATTTGCGGCTTAACTCTTGATGTCCATCTGCTCATAAATATTCTTGGCCAGAACCATCATCTCATCTTTGGCCATATCGCCGGTCACAGCCATAGCAAGCTTTTTATCGCTCCAATAGCAGGTGATCAGTTTACCATTTTCCACCAAACGCAAAGCAGAGTCTTTGTTTTCGGTATTAGACGCAATAAAAATTGTCAGGCGCTGCTTGTCGGCCGTTTCATACATCAGCTGTCCAGCCGGATTATCGCCCGCCGTCACCAAGCGCCCACCTAACAAGCTGAAACCTTCGGCATCCAAATTCGGAATCTTGATTGCAGTTCCAACCCGCTTGGAAAGCCATGCCTGCAAATGGTCCTGCTCAGCCGCTGCCACTTCCACAGGGTGCCGGACGTCAACCGAATAAACCTCATGTGCTACCAAGGCTCTATGTGCCAATTCTGCCGTTTGAACACTTTCACTGTGCTGCGCCGAATACCATCCTCCAGCAGCCCCCATCACGACTAAAACAACTGACGCCGCCATGGCTGCATAAGGCAGAAAACCCCGCCCGCCACGCCCTTGCGCCGTGGCGATGAGAGACAATGGAACAGCTTCATCAACAACCCCGCCGAAAGCCCTGCGCAGTTCCGATTTTTGATAATTGATGGCAACCAGCGCCTTGCGGGCTTCATCATTTTCCACAAGCAGCCGCTCCATGGCGCTGCGCTCTTCGCCTTCCAATTCGCCATCTGCAAACGCGTGCAAGGCCCAGTTTTCAACAGTTTCAAATGCCATTTATTTCACCCGCCGCAGAACTGTTGTTCCACGCTTTTCCAAAATATTTTCCAAATGAGCCCTCGCCCGCGAAAGCCTGGACATGATGGTGCCGATCGGCACACCAATAATTTCAGAGGCGTCTTTATAACTCATCTCTTCCAAACTGATCAGCACCAGCACTTCGCGCTGCTGCGTGGGAAGAGTGTCCAGCGCTTCGGTGATAACAGCCACTGAAAAATTGCTGTCTTGTTCAGGGGCAACCGAGCCCTCAAACCCCACCAAATCATCAACTGTCTTGGCACCAACAAACTTTGCATTGCGCCGCCAATTGCTCACAAAAATATTGCGCAGCACCGCATAAAGCCAAGCCCGCAAAGGCCTTGCTGGATCATAGAGATGGCTTTTCGTCAAAGCCCGCTCCACACAATCCTGCACCAAATCATCAGCCAAAGACGCATCCCCGCAAAGCCCGCGCGCAAAGCGCCGCAAGTAAGGAAGCTCTTTCACCAAGTCATTTCTGAAATTTGCAGTGGCCATTATGATGATACTACGCCAATTTTCCGCGTTTATTCCGTTTCACCGCTTGTACTTGTCACAATCATGACGTTTGATAACCCCGCCATGGGGAGCGAAACGATGAACCATTATGATATGTTAGTGATTGGCAGCGGTCCAGCAGGCAGACGCGCCGCTGTGCAATCAGCCAAATTGGGCAAATCCGTGATGGTCGTGGATAAGGGCCGCAGGTTGGGGGGCGTTTCGGTGCACACGGGAACCATCCCCTCTAAAACACTGCGCGAGACAGTTCTCAATCTTTCAGGCTGGCGCGAGCGCGGCTTCTATGGCCGGGGTTACCGTGTGAAGCAAGATATCACTGCCAACGACCTCATTTCTCGATTGCACAAAACTCTCGACCATGAGGTGGAGGTTTTGCAGCACCAATTCATGCGCAATTCTGTGAAGAACATTCATGCGCTGGCAAAGTTTACAGGCCCAAATCGTGCCTCGCTCACCACCGAAGCCGGTGAAACCAGCGAAGTTGAATTCAGCAACGCGCTCATTTCTGTGGGCACCCGCCCGCATCGCCCCGATAACATACCCTTCGATCACGAGCGCGTTTTTGATAGCGACGAAATTCTGGATATGAAGCAACTGCCGCGCACTTTAATCGTAATCGGTGGCGGCGTCATTGGTGTGGAATATGCGACTATATTTTCAGCTCTTGATGTGCCCGTCACTTTAATAGAGCCACGCAACACGATTCTTGATTTTGTCGACCGTGAATTGGTCGACGATTTCATCCACCAAATGCGTGATCGCGGCATGACCATTCGCCTTGGCACCGATGTGAAGCAGATCACCGCCAACGACAAAGGAGTTGAAGTGGTGCTCGCTGATGGCCGCACATTGCGCAGTGATGTGTTGCTTTATGCGGCTGGCCGCACAGGCAATGTGGGCAGCCTTGGGCTAGAACAAGTTGGCATTGAAATTGATAGCCGTGGACGCATTAAAGTTGATCCGATCACATTTCAAACCAGTGCCGCAAACATTTATGCAGCAGGCGATGTGATTGGCTTTCCAAGCCTCGCTTCCACATCAATGGAACAAGGCCGCGTGGCGGCTTGCCATGCCTTCGGCATCACCTTGCCACCGCCACCAGAAACATTTCCTTATGGCATTTATGCTGTTCCTGAAATTTCCACTGTGGGCCAATCGGAAGAGCAAGTCCGGGCTTCGGGCGTTGCTTACGAATGTGGTGTGGCCCGTTTTCGCGAAACCTCTCGTGGCCACATCATGGGTGTGAATTCCGGATTTCTAAAGCTCATCTTCGCGCTTGAAAGCCGCCGCCTGCTCGGCGCTCACATTGTGGGAGAAGGTGCGACAGAGTTGATCCACATTGGTCAAGCCGTGATCAATTTGAAAGGCACTGTGGATTTCTTTGTCAACAACACCTTCAATTATCCCACCTTGGCCGAGGCCTATAAAATCGCAGGATTGGATGCGTGGAATAGAATGGGCGCTGGCTAATCAGCCCACCCATTTTTCGCGCATTGTCACGAATTCTTCTGAGGCCGTGGGGTGCACTGCCATGGTCGCATCAAACTGCGCTTTAGTAGCGCCGCAGGTGATGGCAATGCCAAGAAGCTGCGCCATTTCGCCAGAGCCTTCGCCACAAATATGGCAGCCAAGCACAACATCCGTCTCAGCATTCACAATCAGCTTCATAAACGTGCGCTCATCTCTGCCAGAAAGCGTGTGCTTCATGGCGCGGAAGCTGGTTTTATAAATATCAATTTTGGGGTGAGCCGCGCGCGCCTGCTCTTCTGTAAGTCCCACAACGCCCAATTCAGGTTGTGAAAATACCGCTGTCGGAATCATGGCATGATTGACTGTAATTGATTTTCCACCAAACACATTGTCAGCAAAAGCATGGCCTTCGCGTATGGCAACAGGTGTGAGGTTCACGCGGTTGGTCACATCGCCCACCGCATAAATATTTTCAACTGCCGTCTGCGAAAATTCATTCACAGCCACAGCCCCATGCGCAGTGCCATGCAAGCCCACGTTTTCCAAACCAAGACCTTGCGTGTTGGGAATGCGCCCCGTTGCAAACATAATCTGCCCCGCACCAATCATCGATTCATCTTCAAGTGTAATGCGGACACCTTCACCTGAGCGTTCAATTTTTGAAATGTCAGATTTGGTTTTCATCTCGATACCCTTCTTCACAATTTCTGCAGCAAGGTGCGAACGAATGTCTTCATCAAAACCACGTAAAATTTGCTCGCCGCGCAAAACCAAAACAGTTTCAACGCCAAGCCCTGCAAAAATTCCTGCGAACTCAACCGCAATATAACCCCCACCCACAATAACAATGCGGCGTGGCAAACGCTCTAAATGAAAGACTTCATTAGACGTAATCGCCAATTCATGACCCACCAAATGACGGGGCACAAACGGTGCTGCACCTGTGGCAATTAAAATGTACTTTGCTGTTATTGTGCGCCCAGATGAAAGCTGCACGGTGTTCTTATCTTTAATTGTCGCTCGCTCTTGGATAAGCTCAGCACCTGCTGATTCAAGATTGCGAATGTAAGCGCGATTGAGGCGATCAATTTCTTTGTCTTTGTTTTCAATCAGAGTTGCCCAATCAAAAGACACTTTTTGCGTGGTCCAGCCAAAGCCAACCGCATCTTCAAATTCTTCAGCGAACTTGGAAGCATAAACCATCAGCTTCTTCGGAACGCAGCCCCGAATAACGCATGTGCCGCCCACACGAAATTCTTCAGCAACGGCAACTTTGGCGCCATGCTTGGCCGCAATCCGCGCCGCGCGCACACCGCCAGACCCTGCCCCAATCACAAAGAGATCATAGTCAAAATGTGTCACTTGCGCGCCGTCTCCACAACGCCATTGTCGGTGCCCATCATAATGATCCCACAGATGCCAATGAACAATCCCGTATCAATAACGCCAGCCGTGTTAGCGAGATAACCCTCAAGCTTTTCAGGATCTGGAATAGCCTTTAGGTCCAAATCAAAAATCGGATTACCACTCTCCGTAATAAATGGCTTTCCATCCGCCGTAGCGCGAATGCGCATCCTTGGTTTCTCATAACCGAGATGCGCAAGCATTCTCTCAATTTTCCACGCTGTTGCATTGACGCCCCAACGCGAAACTTCAACAGGCAATGGAAACTTACCAAGCACATCCACTTTCTTCGAGTCATCGCAAATGCAAATCACAAATCGCGAAGACGAAGCCACAATTTTTTCGCGAAGCAATGCGCCACCACCACCCTTGATCATGCGATAGGACGAATCCACTTCATCAGCGCCATCCACTGTAAAATCAAGAAACGGAACTTCATCCAATGTCTTCAAATTCATGCCAAGCTTTTGCGCAAGCGCATAGGTTTGGGCCGATGTTGGCACAAACACCACGTCCAGCTTTTCACGTTTCACTTTGACGGCAGCCGCTTCGATAAAATAATTCGCTGTTGATCCGGTACCAAGACCAATCTTGAGACCGTTCGCAACAATCTTTATCGCGTGTTCGGCTGCCGCTTTCTTTTTGTCTTCAACGTTCATGAATTCAATCCACCCATCAGCATGTATTTAATTTCAAGATATTCTTCCATGCCGTGGGCCGATCCTTCACGGCCAATTCCCGATTCCTTCATGCCGCCGAATGGAACTTCAGCTGTGGAGATGATTCCTTCATTAATGCCCACCATGCCATATTCCAAAGCTTCACCCACGCGCCAAACCCGCCCAATATCGCGAGTATAGAAATAGCAAGCCAAACCAAATTCCGTGTCATTGGCCATGGCGATAGCTTCTTCTTCAGTTTTAAATTTAAACAGTGGCGCAAGCGGGCCAAATGTTTCTTCCCTTGCCACCGCCATATCTGTGGTCACGTTGGTGATGATGGTGGGTTCAAAGAAATTGCCGCCCATCGATTTGCCACCGGTGGCAATTTTGCCGCCCTTGGCCAAAGCATCAGCAATGTGTTCTTCCACTTTTTTAACAGCAGCCGCGTTGATCAGCGGGCCCGTGGTCACGCCATCCGAAACACCATTACCCACTTTCAATTTGCCAACAGCAGTCGCAAGTTTTGCAGCAAAAGCATCATAGATGCCTTCCTGCACCAAGATACGATTGGCGCACACACAGGTCTGGCCATTGTTGCGATATTTTGAAATCATGGCACCCGCAACCGCCGCGTCCAAGTCCGCATCATCAAAAACGATAAAAGGCGCATTGCCACCAAGCTCCAGTCCCATGCGCTTTACTGTGGGCGCGCATTGCGCCATTAACATGCGGCCAATTTCTGTTGAACCCGTGAAGGTCAATGCTTTCACAATCGGGTTTGATGTCATCTCGCCACCAATTTCAGAAGCCTTGCCTGTGATCACTGAAAACAGGCCAGCCGGAATGCCGGCGCGGTGCGCCAGTTCAGCAAGCGCCAAAGCTGAAAATGGTGTTTCAGCAGCGGGCTTGCACACAAATGCGCAACCAGCAGCCAAGGCTGGGCCAGCTTTGCGGGTGATCATTGCGTTTGGAAAATTCCACGGCGTAATGGCAGCCACCACGCCAATCGCCTGCTTGATCACCACAGCGCGGGAATTGGCCATGGGAACAGGAATGGTCTCGCCATACGTGCGTTTGGCTTCTTCGGCGAAAAACTCAATGAAGCTGGCACCATAAACCACTTCTCCGCGAGACTCAGCCAGAGGCTTGCCTTGTTCTGCAGTCATGATCTGGGCCAAATCTTCTTGGTTCTCGATCATCAAGTTGAACCATTTGCGCAAAATGATTGAACGTTCCTTGGCTGTCTTTTTCGCCCAAGGTTTTTGCGCCACAGCAGCGGCTTCAATGGCTGCCTTTGTTTCGGCCTTGCCAAGCTTAGGCACAGTGCCGATCACGGTTTCATCCACTGGATTCGTCACATTGATGTGTTCAGCGCCACCCACCCATTTGCCATCAATATAGCATTGATCTTTCAGCAAAGACTTATCTTTGAGAATGTCGAGCAGTGCGTGGGTTTTACCGATATTCATTTTTTTCTCCAGGAGAGTGGCGTTGGCGCGGCCTTTAGCATAGAGGTGGCTGCCACACAAACACACCAGTTATGATGAGATTGCAATGCCACTTGAAGCGCTGATTTTTGATCTTGATGGAACTTTGGTGGACACAGCCCCCGATCTAACGGCAGCAACCAACCATGCCCTGTCGCTCATCGGGCGGCGCGCCATTACCGCAGCAGAAGCTAAAAATTTCGTGGGCCACGGCTCACGCGCATTGATCATCATGGGCTGTGCCGCAACAGGCGAGCCAGTGGATGAACAAACCATCAAGCGCCTCAATGTAGCGTTTCTCGATTATTATGCCGACAATATCGCAGGCCACAGCCAAATATTTCCGGGCCTTATTGCAATGCTCCACCAAGCCCGCGATGCGAAATTAAAACTCGGCGTTTGCACTAATAAGGTTGAGCGGCTTTCGCACAAACTTCTGGCTGAGCTTAAAATGGTTGATTTTTTCGGTGCGCTTGTGGGCGGCGACACACTGCCCATCATGAAGCCAGACCCCGCACCCTACCGCGAAGTGGCGGCGCGATTGGGTGTGGCTGCTGCTAACACTATGATGTTTGGTGATAGCGAAACTGATATTCTCACCGCGCAGAACACCGGCGTTCCCGTGGTGGCTGTTACTTTTGGTTACACGCCGCAGCCTGTGCAAACCTATAATCCAACACATGTAATTTCACACTACGACCAAGCTTGGCCAATTATTGCGCAATATCTCTAAAGAACGTCACCACATCCTGCAGCGTTGGCGCATTGCCACGCAATGGTTTTGCAACAGCCAACATAATGCCTACATGGCTCACATTTTGATATTCAATCAATTTCACTTTTGAACCTGCATCTTGCAGATGTTTGAAAAGGGACCTGCTGTTTTTCGGCATCACAGTTGTGTCTGCGGTGCCATGCAGCAACAAAAAAGGTGGCGCATCAGCGCGCGCAAAATTAATCGGCTGTGTTGCAGCTAAATTTTCAACGCCGCCAAATGTTGCAATCGTGGTGGGTGAATCGAGTGGTAAAAAATCATAAGGGCCAGCCAAGCCAGCAACGCCCTTAATCGTCGATGCATCAACGCCCGCATCTTGCATGTAGTGCTTGTCAAGAACAGCAAGCGCAATGTTATAGGCCCCCGCCGAATGTCCAACCAAATAGATCCGTTTGCCGTCGCCACCAAATTCGCTTGCGTGTGTGTTGGCCCAAGCCGTGGCCACGGCCACATCGGCAATAAAGTCGGGGTAGGCATGTTGCGGCAACAGGCGGTAGCTGATCACCAAAGTGAGAAAGCCTTGCGCTGCAAAGGCCCGACCCGCAAACTCATAATCACGGCCAGTGCCATCTTTCCATGATCCGCCATGAACAAAAATCAAAACCGGCAAGGCCGCTGCATGTCCAGTTGGCCGATAGATTTCTAACTTCTGCTGCGCTTCAGGTCCATAAGGTACAGCCCGCGCAATTTGCTCAGAGCCTGCATCTTTCGGGATCAACAAATTGAAAACTTTCAGCGCCGCAAAATGATAAAGCAAGCCTCCAAAAAGCAAGGCAAAACAAAATATGTAAATGGCTTTAATCATTGTGAGGCTTTACGCTATTGAATATGATTTGGATGCAGTGATTTGGAATCTCTCAAATGAATCTTGAAACTTCGTTAGCCTTGTCTCCATTCAATCTTTCGCTCTCTGATATTAACTGGGTGCGCAAAACCCGTGATGGGCTTTCGACCGAAGCAAAAATTAGACAGCTGTTTGTGCATATCATGATTGGTGATGATGCAGCCACAGCCCAAAGGCTGGGTGGCCTTGCAGCAGGCGGCATCCATCGTTTCATGGGGCCTGATCTTGAAACCGCGTGGAAAAACACGCGCATGCTTATGGAGATGAGCGAAGTTCCATTGTTCATCACAGGTGATATTGAAGGCGGTGGTCACGGTGCAAATTCAATGCTGCGCTTCCCTAATCAACTGGGCCTTGCCGCAGCCAATGATTTGGAATTGTCCAAAAAACTATTAGACGCCGTCTGTGAAGAAGCAAAAGCGCTTGGCTTTAATTGGAGTTTCACGCCTGTTGTGGATGTGAACCGCGAAACCACCAGCGCCATTGTGGGCACACGGTCTTATGGTTCAGACATTGAGAAAATCATCGCGCAAGCCAAACTGCATATTAAAACTTTGCAGCGCCACGGCATTGCCGCCACCGCCAAGCATTGGCCCGGTGAAGGGTTTGATGCGCGCGACCAGCATCTGGTCACCACCATTAATCCTCTCACCGTCGAAGCATGGCATGATGTGTTTGGCCGCATTTATAAAACCATGATCGCAGCCGATGTGATGACGGTGATGAGCGCCCACATTGCCCTGCCCGCCTATGCCGCCCACCACGGCGTGGCCAAAAGCTTGGAGCGTTATCGGCCAGCATCAGTTTCCAAATTATTGAACAACACATTGCTGCGCGATGAATTGGGCTTCAACGGTTTGATTGTTTCTGATGCCACACCCATGGCAGGCCTCACCTCATGGGCAACCCGCGCCATTTCAGTGCCAGAGGTGATTGAAAATGGCTGCGATATTTTCCTCTTCACCACCAATGAAGAAGCTGATTATCAACACATGCTCAACGGCCTTCGCGAAGGCCGCCTATCAGAGCAACGCCTGAACGATGCTGTCACCCGCATCCTCGCTATGAAGGCCACGCTCGGCTTGCACCAGAAGACACTCGATGAACGTTTACCCCCCTTGGCCGAAGCAAAATCCATTGTCAAAAGTCAAAAGCATCTTGAGATCGCGCAAGAGGTCGCGGGAAAATCAATCACACTTGTGAAAGATACCAACCAAACTCTGCCGCTTGATCTCACCCGCCACAAGCGTATCACAGTTGTCAATCGCGGTTCACCGCCTCTGTTCCCCGGTGCACCCCGCAAAGAAATGAATGTACTGACTGATGAACTCAAAGCCCGTGGTTTTACACTCAGCAATTTTGACCCTGAAAAACCACCAACACCAGAAAACACCGATCTGCTGCTATACATTTTCGCAGTCGAGTCCTCGCTCGGCCTCTCACGCATCTATATTGATTGGATGGCAGAGCACCCACGATTTGATGCAGGCATGGCGCGCTATTGGCATGATGTGCCCACCGTCATGGTCTCGCTCGGCCACGCCTATTATTTAGGCGATGCACCCCGCGTGCCCACCTACATCAATGCCTATTCCACCATCGATGCCGTGCAGAAAGCAGTGGTCGAACGCCTACTCGGCGAAAAGCCCTTTACAGGGGAGAGCCCGATAGATGCATTTGCAGGGGCAGCGGACTCACAGTTCTAGGAAGACACCGAATAACTTTTTAAGTGCTTAGGCGGCCGCCACCATGGGCGTTTGGGCCAACACCACAACAGTGTTCTCGCTTTCCATTTCCATTTTAATTCTAAGGCCAGCAGCTTCTGCCAGTTGACGCGCGTAATAAGGCTGCACCAACCGGGCATCTAATGTGATAAGATCCGCCGTGCCATTCAGAGCGGAGGCCATTGCCTCATTGATCTTCGCACGTTCACCTTGCGCACGAACCGTTAGCACTTGGCCTTCAGCCGTCACTGTCACCACACCACCGCGCGGAATTCCCGCAAGGGCAATCAGCAGCATGTTCAAAATTAACTTCACTTCTTGTTTGGGCCTGTTTTCGCGTGGGGCCAACCATTCAAGTTTCACTTTTTCTTCGCCCACAAAAGCCCGCGCCACTTCGCCAGCTTCACTCATATCAATCATGGCACCAGCGGAGCCCGCAGCACCGAAAGCAATGCGGCAAAACTTGAGTTTTGCTGTTGCCGTTTTTGCCGAAGATCGCACCATGTCTAAAGCAGTTGCCCGAAGCTCAGCATCCGTTTCAGGATCATCCATCAGCTCCAAGCCATTGGCAATTGCACCCACCGGTGAAATTACATCATGGCACACGCGAGAACAAAGTAGAGCAGCAAGATCGAGGTCAGAAAGGCGCAAAGCAGTGGTCATGGGTTTATCCAAAAGTGATTCGTGCCATTACCTATATCAAATAAGCAAAACAATTTCCGCATTGACGAGCATGCCCAAGACTGACCATAGAGAAGCAATGCAACCCTCTAAAACCGTTCACAGTCTTCTCATGCTGGCTCAACAAGCAGCCTGCGCCATCATGGCAATCTATGGCACAGATTTTTCTGCGCGCAGCAAAGATGATCATTCACCAGTAACTGAGGCAGACGAAAAAGCGGAAGCCATAATTCTGGCCGGCTTGAAAAGCCTGTGGCCGCACATTCCTGTGATTGCCGAAGAAGCGGCCGCAGCAGGCCACATTCCAGAATTTTCCAATCAGTTTTTCCTGGTCGACCCCTTGGACGGCACAAAGGAATTTGTCTCCCGCAATGGTGAGTTCACCGTCAATATTGCATTGATTGAAAATGGCCACCCTATTTTAGGTGTAGTCTATGCGCCTGCAATCAATGTCATTTACTGGGGCGAAAGAAATCAGGGCGGCGCCAAAGCATTCCTGAAACCGGATGATGATCTGACCAAAGTTGAATGGCAAAAGTTAGTTCCCCGCCCACTTCCAGCTGAAGGTGCAACAGTTTTAGCCAGTCGCTCGCACCGTGATGCCGCGACAGATGCTTATTTGGCGAATTTGCACGTGAGGGAAATCATCAGCGCGGGCTCATCGCTCAAATTTTGCAACCTAGCTGAAGGCAAAGCCGATATTTACCCACGGTTTGGCCGCACCATGGAATGGGATACAGCGGCTGGCCATGCTGTTCTGCTGGCGGCTGGAGGCAAAGTCACCAATACCGATGGCTCTCCGCTGCTCTATGGCAAGCGCGAGCGCGGCTTTGATAACCCCGCTTTTATAGCTTCAGCCCAATAATTTTCATTTCGTTAACCAAGCCGAAAGCTCGGCAGCGTTAAATCACAGCTTAGACGGATTTTAGCCGCGCTTGTGCCCCTTTGTGGCGGCAAGCAGGCACCAGATATGATGTGAGGATGCCCCCATGAAAAAAACCCGCTTGAGCATTTTGGCTTTAACCGCAGCGCTTGGTCTTTCCACCTTGGCCACCACGGTTTTTGCGCAAACCACAAATAGCGTGTCGCGTCCTCAGTCGAGGGATACCTATTCAGCTGAAGAAATGGTTGCAACAGGCCACCAGTTTTTTGGTAAAACCACACGCGGCCTTGCCGAAGCCATAGAATATGTGTTTCGCAAACAAGGCGAACCTTCGGCCTATATTGTGGGCGAAGAAGGGGCTGGCGCATTTGTGGGCGGGTTGCGCTTTGGTGAAGGCACAATCTATTATAAAAGTGGCGTGAAAAAGCACATTTTCTGGCAAGGCCCCTCTGTGGGCTTTGATTTTGGTGGCAATGGCTCTCGCACTTTGACATTGGTTTACAATTCGCAATCGCCTGAAGATCTTTACACACGATTTGCTGGTGTTGAAGGCACGGCCTATCTGGTCGGCGGGCTTGGTGTTAATTTTCAGAAGAAAGATGATATTATCATGGCCCCAATCCGCACGGGCGTGGGTGCAAGGCTTGGAGCGAACATTGGTTACCTGAAATACTCAAAGCGCCCCACTTGGAACCCCTTCTGAAATATATTTCAATATCTCAGCGCTTAACCATCGCATTAATCAAATTTTAACGATATCCTCTCGTCACAGTGGATTGGTATAGTCTTTGCTCGTCATTGGGCAAAGGTTAACAGTTTGTAAATTCGGGGGTTGATATGTCTCAAACTGAGACTCTAATGTTAATTGCGTTGGGTTTTGCACTCGCATTTATTGTGGTTTTGCTTTTCGGTCGTGTAGTGTGGAACATGGCCATGCGCCTAGGTGCCAGGCGTCAAGCCAAACAAATTCCCGTCGCCATGCTTGAACTTCAGGCAGATCGTGATCGTTTGCGTGCCGACCACGCCATGATGAGCCGCAAACTGGAATTGCGCCTGGAAGATATCAAAAGCCGCATGACAGAGCAGATGGCCGAAGTTTCGCGCCACCGCAACCGCGTGCAATCGATGATGGCCGATATCGAACGCCGCGATGAAACTATAAAAATGAGGGATCGCGAAGTTGCTGCTCTCAATGCCCAGCTTGAAGTGAGCAAGGCCGATCTTGCGGCTTGTTATGATTCAATTGAAAAATTAACCGCTGAGGGTTCAAACAAAGAAGCACAGCTTTCCCAACAAGGCGCGGTGATCGCACAAATATCAAGCAGCCTTCGTGAAAAAAATTCTATGGTCAGCAATCTCGGTCAAGAGTTGCAATCGGCCTTAAGGGTCGCAACCCCAACATCTTCTTCAACCCCGCCTGAAAACAAATTACTGCAACGCGTTGCCGAGCTCACGTCCATCTCATCGCAAATGTCAAGCCAACATCAGAGCGAGGTATTTGCCTTGCAGGGGCCTAACACCACCACGGCCAACATGGAAACGCGAAGCCGCCAAGCCAACCTTGACCAGCAACTGGCGGAAACCGAGCGTGAATCCGCTGCAATGGCCGAACAACTCAAAGCATTAGACGCCATGATGGCCCCTCCCATCTTGCCAGCCCCAGAGCCTGCCAAGAAATCTGGCGCTATGGCCAATGTCATCAGCTTGGCGCAACGCATTCGCGCACTGCAAAAAATAAACGAGTAAAATTCCTTTTATAGGATTTTATACTTGACATCCATCCTTCTTCACCCTATGGTGTGCGAAGAAAGGAAATTTGAATGCTCGTTTTGGTTACAGCTTTTGTCGTTTTTCTCATCCTCGCCCTGAAGGGAGCGGCGATCATTGCATTATGCCAAATAGCCCAAATTCTGACTTTCAAATTTTGGAAACAGCTTTGCTGTATCGGCAAAACCCATGTGTTTGCCCATCATTTCAGCCAGCACTGTGCGATAATCTGTGGTGATGGCCAAATCTGCGCCTTCATCCAACGCATCATTCGCAAGGCCCGGCCACGTTCCATACATCTGACGGCCTTTCACATTCGCACCTAACATCATTATGGCATTGCCGTGGCCATGATCAGTGCCGCCGGATTCGTTTGATTTCAATCGACGTCCGAACTCGCTCATCACCACCACTGAAACATGGTCGCGGTGGTTGCCTAGATCACGCCAAAAAGCCATCAGCGCCGATGATAATGTGCCGATCTGATCATTCAGTTGGCCAGCTTGGTTCACATGCGTATCCCAATTGCCAAAATCAACCGTGGAAACACGAAGGCCCAAGTCAAGCTTGATAGTCTGGGCCACTGTTTTCAAAGCAGTGCTCAGTGGATTATCACTTGGATATTCAACATCGGGCTTATAGGGCAGCATTTCGCCGTTTTCGTTGAGAGAAACCTTTGTCTCAATCACATCACTCAACTTTAAAAGCCGCTTCACCGGCGCACCCAAAACACTGTCACCGCCCAGTTGTTGTGCCAGATGTTTGCGAATAGCCGATGAATAATGCTGGCCACCAGCCACGCGCAGCGCGTCAATCTGCTCGGCCACCACAACCCCTGCCCCACCGCGCAAACTGTCTGGCGCAGATGCACCCACCGCCAACACAGGCAAAATGCCTTGTGGATTAACCGCGTTCACCCAGCGCCCCAACCATCCACCCGCCGATGAACTGGCTCCGGGTGCAGCCCGCTCCATCCGGTCTTCAGCATCAAAATGGCTGCGTGTGCCGTTATTCAAACCCGCCGCATGCACCACAGCCAGTTCGCCCGCATCAAAAAGCTCTGCCAAGCCTTTAGCGCGGGAATGAAACCGAAAATCAACATCCGCACTCGCATTCTTTAGAATGTGACCAGCATTATCACCTTTGCGCGCCACCCGAATATCTGAAGGCCGTGCTGCAATATAATTCTTGTCAGCCGTGGGCGAAACCAATGAAAGCCCATCAGCCCCACCGCGCAAAAACACCACAACTAAAATTGGATCTTCCATTTGGGCCTCACCGATATAAAAATTGAGGGGTCAGTGCCGCTGCCGCCACAAGGCCGCGCAACACGTTTTCACGGTCTTGCAAGTTATCAGGCAGAGCCTCCTCAGGGTTTTCGGCCACTAATGTCACGATATTCTTGACAGCTTCATCGGATGGATCATCCCCCTGAAAGGCCATCAGCCAGTGCCGCACAGCATCAGAAAGTTTTGTTTTGTCGGCAGGAAGTGCCGCAGCAAGATTGGCTTTGCCAGCATCATTCCCATCTTCAAGTGCGTTCAGCGCCAGATTAACATAGCCAGAAATGAGATTGGTGTTTGCCCAATAATCAGATTTATCGGGATGGCCTGTGGGTGGCCTGAATTCATGTTGGTTCCACCCCGCCTTCGAAAGTTCCCACACATAACCCAAACTGGGCGAACTCACGTCTGCACCTGTGGCACGGTAAAATGATGCTAAAAACTCAAAGGGCCGCTTTAACTTTTGTGGCGGCGTTGCCGAAAATTCCGGCGACAAAACAATAGTTCGAATAACCTGCGCAATTTGGTCTGGCGCATCAATCTGAGACAGCCACGTTTTGGCCGCCGATTCAACCAAGGCCTCCGGTGGCTCATCAGCCAACAAGCGTCGACACAGTTTTGTGCATAAAAATTTGGCTGTGCCGGGGTGATGTGCCAAAATTTCAAACAGCTTTTCACCATCAGCCATCGGCGCTGCATTGGCTTTGAATTCAACGCCTAAAATGCGTTTTTGGTAGGGGTCATGCCAGCCATCAATATACAAAAATTCGCCGGTGCTCGGCGCATTGTCGCCTTCAGCCAAATAACGGCCATCGCCGAACGACCACCCCGTTAAAGCCCGCGCGGCTTCATAAACATCCTGATCAATATATCCCGCAGCCAAGCCCTGCTTGGCACCCGGCACTTCACTCCACACCGTGGTCCGATCATTAAAATAATTGCCTGCCCCCAATGTGTGCAGCTCAAAAAGTTCGCGTGCAAAATTTTCATTTGCAGGGCTAGCCTTGGAGGCTTCGTTGTTGAGGTAAAACAGCATGGACGGTGAGCGCGCAACGGCCCCTAGCATTTGCCGAAAATTGCCAAAGGCATTTTCGCGCAGCATGGCATCATACAGGCCAAAATAGGCTGCCGTGTGTTCGTCACGTTGTGAATTCACATTGAAATGATCATGCCAAAATTGCGTGATCACCTCGCGCAATTGCGCATCTGCATGAACTGCGCGGATCAAAGCCGCAGCTTGCACTTCACGCCCGGGGCGAATGCGCTCTTCATAGGACATGAATGACTTATCATAATCCAAGAGCGGCAAAAGCTCGGCACCATCGGCATTCAGATATTGATAGGGGATTAATTCTTTACGCGCTTTCCAATTTCGATTCTTATCATCTTTGTCGGCATCATATTCAATCATCAGCTTTGCTTTGGAAAGCCTTGCAGCAAGCTTCGGCTCAGATGCTGGTTTTGCCAATTCGCGGTCCAGCCATTCCTGCAAGCCCACCTTCAAAAAAGACGCCAGAGAATTGTGCGAAGCCCCGAAAGTTAAACGATTAAGGGGCGTCGAAATTGGAACCGAAGCGCTAGCAACACGGCTTAAAACCGTGCCCATTAGCAACAGTGAAAGCCCTGAAACTGTGAATGCCCGTCGATTTAGAATCATGAAATGCCCCTCGATCCGATCACAATGAACCAATTGAAAAAGGCCACAATGCGGCGAAATAGTTCTCAGTGACTTTGAGGAGAAGCCCTAGGCCGCACTCTGAATCAGAGTTCGAAGCACTTTTTCCAATTGGGTAGCACCTTCTCGGCCCAATCGCTTTCGCAGTTGCAAATCAAATTCTGCGGCCTTTTTGCCGAGCGCTAAAAACGTTGTATTTCCAAGAGGAGTGAGAGAAAGCCGTTCTGATCTGCGATCTCCTGCAATGGCATCACGCGTGAGATACCCTTTTTCGTGTAAAATTTGAACGGCGCGTGACATTTTTGTTTTTTCAATAAATGTTCTGCGACAAATTTCGGTGGCGGTCATTGAGCCGTGCTTTCCTAAATTAGCCATGACACGCCATTGCGCCCGCGTCATGCCATAATCAGTGCGATAGACATTCTGAAAATTCTGGCTGGTCACTTCTGCGGCTTGATTGAGCAGATAGGGCAGAAATTTATCGAGATCGAATTCTCTGTCGCTTTTCAATTCTTTTTTCATTTTAAAACTTTTGAACGCCGCGTGCTTTGCATTGCTATCTGCACTTTAAAATTTGCAAGTTGCATAAGCAAGTGTTACAAATGCAACTAATTATTGACTTAGGGTTCTCAGCCATGACTGCACCACTGATCTCAAGCCAACTTGGAATGCCTAGCAGCATCACGCCGGGTTATATGCCGGGCTTTGGCAATGATTTTGAAACTGAGGCTTTGCCCGGTGCATTGCCGATTGGACAAAACTCGCCACAAAAATGCAATTACGGCCTTTATGGCGAGCAGCTTTCAGGCACAGCCTTCACTGCCCCCAGCCACCAGAACGAACGCACCTGGTGTTACCGCATCAGGCCATCGGTGAAGCACACGGGGCGTTTCAAAAAGATTGATCTTCCCTATTGGAAATCGGCACCCCATCGCCCAGCCGACATTGTGAGCCTGGGTCAATACCGCTGGGACCCTGTGCCCCATTCAGACGTGCCACTCAATTGGTTGACTGGCATGCGCACTATGACCACGGCCGGTGACGTAAACACGCAAGTGGGCATGGCCTCACATGTTTATCTGGTGAACACCTCGATGGTTGATGAGTATTTTTATTCGGCAGATTCTGAGCTGCTCATCGTTCCCCAGCAAGGCAAACTTCGCATTTGCACAGAGCTTGGTGTGATTGATTTAGCGCCGCAAGAAATAGCCATCATTCCGCGCGGTTTGGTTTACCGGGTGGAAGTCATTGAAAGTCCAGCGCGTGGATTCGTCTGCGAAAATTATGGGCAGAAATTTGTGTTGCCATCACGCGGGCCAATTGGTGCCAATTGCATGGCGAACCCACGTGATTTTAAAACACCCATAGCGGCTTTCGAAGACCGTGAAGTGCCTTCAAATGTCACCATCAAATGGTGTGGCGAGTTTCATGAAACCAAGATCGGTCACAGCCCGCTTGATGTGGTGGCATGGCATGGCAATTACGCACCGTGCAAATATGATCTCAAAACTTATTGCCCCGTGGGTGCCATTTTATTTGATCATCCTGATCCATCAATCTTCACCGTTCTCACTGCACCATCAGGTGTGGAAGGCACCGCCAATATTGATTTCGTATTGTTCCGCGATCGCTGGATGGTGGCTGAAAACACCTTCCGCCCGCCATGGTATCACAAGAACATCATGTCGGAATTGATGGGCAATATTTATGGGGTCTATGATGCCAAGCCCAAAGGCTTTGTGCCCGGCGGCATGAGCTTGCACAATATGATGCTGCCGCATGGGCCCGACATGAACGCGTTTGAAGGGGCTTCCAACGCCGAATTGAAGGCCGTGAAACTCGAAGAGACCATGAGCTTCATGTTCGAAACCCGCTTTCCCCAGCACCTCACCACTTTCGCCGCCAAAGAAGCCCCGTTGCAAGACGATTATATTGATTGCTGGACCAGCTTAGAGAAAAAATTTGATGGGACACCGGGCAAGAAATGAAACTCTATACTTATTGGCGCTCTTCAGCCGCGTGGCGCGTGCGCATCGCACTTGCGCTTAAAGCAGTGCCCTATGAGGCCGTGCCCGTGAGCCTAATTGCCGATGGCGGCCAGCAGCACGGCGATGCTTATGGAACTATCAACGCACAGCACTTAGTGCCCACTCTGATTTTGCAAGATGGCACGGTGCTATCCCAGTCGCTCGCCATCATTGACTGGCTTGAAGCCACTTATCCAAACCCCGCATTGATGCCGCCAAGCCCCGTTGCCCGCGCCAAGGTGTTAGCCGCCGCCCATGTGGTGGCGATGGATATTCACCCCATCAACAATCTGCGAGTGTTGAAAGCCTTGACCGATCAATTTGGTGCGGATGCCGAAGCCAAAACCAAATGGATGCAACATTGGATGAGCTTGGGTTTCAATGCGCTCAATGTAATGTTGGATTCGAAGCCCTTTGCTTTTGGCGACCAGCCATCGCTGGCCGACGTTTGCTTGATACCTCAACTTTACAACGCGCGACGTTGGGGCATGAACGTGAGTGAATGGCCCAAACTTGCAGCAATTGAAAAAGCATGTTTGGCACTTCCAGCATTTTCCGAGACAGCTCCTGAAGCTCAACCCGATGCACTTTAAAGGCCCACTCCCATGCCATTGATGAAAAGCTGGGTGGCCAGCGCAAATAATCCTGATACAGATTTCCCATTGAACAATCTGCCCTATGGCGTTTTTTCAATCGGCACCGAAGCGCCGCGTTGTGGTGTGGCGATCGGCGATATGATCCTTGATGTTACCGCAATGGAACATCACGGCCATTTGAAGCTTGCTGATCACAAAGTCTTTGATGCGCAATCGTGGAATAAAGTGATGGCGTTGGGGCAAGTGGCTTGGACCGACCTTCGCACGCGTCTCACTGAATTTTTGAGCGCAGGTGCAGCCGCGCAAACCTTTGTTGAACCGCATTTAATTTCGCAGGCAAATGCAAAATTGCACATGCCCTTCCGCGTGGCAGAATACACTGATTTCTATGCGGGCAGAAACCACGCCACCAATGTGGGCACCATGTTTCGCGGTGCTGAAAATGCATTGCCGCCCAATTGGCTGCACATTCCCATTGGCTATAATGGCCGCGCTTCATCAGTGATTCTTTCCGGTACGAATTTCCACCGTCCTTGGGGGCAGCTAAAAAGCCCCGATGCAGCAGCACCCACATTTGCTCCATCAAAAAGATTTGATATCGAGCTTGAATTGGGAGCCATTGTGGGCCAGCCCTCAACATTTGGCCAACCTGTCAGCGTGGTCGAGGCTGACGCCATGATATTTGGCTATGTGCTGCTCAATGATTGGTCAGCGCGTGATATTCAAGCATGGGAATATCAGCCCTTAGGTCCGTTTCAAGCCAAGGCCACGGCAACCACAATCTCTCCATGGATCGTAACCAAAGCCGCTCTCGAACCATTCCGCATTTCGACACCACCGCGCGAAGTACCTTTGTTGGCCTATCTCGAAGAGCCGGGACCGATGCTTTACGATATTGAATTGGAAATCGGCATCATGCCTGAGGGCGGCAGTGAAACTATAATTTCGCGTACCACTTCAGCAGAACTTTATTACTCAGCCGCGCAACAATTGGCCCATCACACCACATCAGGCTGCGCCATGACTGTGGGAGACCTGCTCGGCTCCGGCACCATTTCAGGCGCGGAAAGAGACAGCCGTGGCAGTCTTCTCGAAATCAGTTGGGGCGGCAAAGAGCCTTTCACCATCACTGGCGGCACCAGAAGTTTCATAGAAGACAACGACACCCTCACCTTGCGTGGAGCAGCCCATGGCGATGGTTATCACATTGGCTTTGGCCCCTGCACTGGCAAAGTGCTGCCCGCTCTCAATAACCCCTATAAAATTTAAGAGGAATTCACATGGCCAAAGCATTCGCGTCGCAAGGCGATATGACAGAAAAGAAAATCACTTTCAGCGAAGTGGGCAAGGGGCTCTGGGCTTTCACTGCGGAAGGCGACCCTAACTCTGGCGTGATCATTGGCGACAACAGCGTGATGATTGTTGAGGCGCAAGCCACACCGCGCCTTGCCCATAAAGTGATTGAGAAAGTGCGCAGTGTCACTGATAAGCCCATCAGCCATGTTGTGCTCACGCATTATCATGCCGTGCGTGTTTTAGGTGCATCAGCCTTCAATGCGCCGCAAGTGATTATGGGTGAAAAAGCCCGCGCCATGGTTGTTGAGCGCGGCGCTGAAGATTGGGCTTCAGAATTCCAGCGCTTTCCGCGTCTGTTTGAAGGCCATGAAAGCATTCCCGGCCTCACCTGGCCCACCACCACATTCAATGATCGCATGACAGTCTATCTTGGCAAGCGCCGCGTAGACCTCATGCATGTGGGCCGTGCCCATACAGCAGGCGATATTGTGATCAATGTGCCAGATCAAAATGTGATGTTCACCGGAGACATCGTTGAAGCCCATTCCGCTTGTTATTGCGGCGATGGCCATTTTAATGATTGGGGCAAAGCGCTTGATAATATCAAAGCCTTCAATCTCGATGCCATTGCGCCGGGCCGTGGTGATGCGGTGATTGGCAATAGCGCCGTGAATGGCGCGTTGGAGCGCACCCGTGATTTTGTGGAAAGCACCTATAAAGCCGCAGCCAAAGTGGCCGTGCGTGGCGGCAGTCTAAAAGACGCTTGGGATGGTGTGCGCGCGGCCTGCGACCCCAAATTCAAGGACTACGCAATCTATGAGCATTGCCTGCCCTTCAATGTGTCACGCGCTTATGACGAAGCGCTAGGCATTGATACGCCGCGCATTTGGACAGCAGAGCGCGATTTAGCAATGTGGGAAGCACTGCAAAAATGAACCCATCCATCGAAGAACGCTATCCGCTGGCTTTCCGTCTATACCCCTATCAAAAAAATGCGGATCAAGAACGCTCTAACGCAGTGCGGCATCCGGTTGTCGTTGTGGGTGGCGGCCCGATTGGTTTGGCAACGACACTTGACCTTGGCTTGAAGGGAATCAAGGTTCTACTTTTGGACGACCATGAAGGTGCAGGTGCGGGCTCTCGGGCTTTGTGTTTTGCTAAACGCACCCTGGAAATTGCAAGTCGATTGGGTGCTGCCGAGCCAATGATCGAAAAAGGCGTGCAGTGGAATATTGGCAAAGTGTTTCACGATGATCGGCAAATTTATGAGTTCAATTTGCAGCCCGAAAGCGGCCATCAGTTTCCAGCTTTCATCAATTTGCAACAACCCTATTTTGAAAAATTTCTTTATGATGCCATCGCTAAGGCGCAAAGTTCTGGCGCGCCCATTGAGATACGCGGCAAAAATCGTGTTGATGCGCTGACAGCTCATGCCGATCATGTCGTCCTTGAAGTGATGACACCTGATGGCCCCTACTCGGTCGCAGCCGATTGGCTGGTGGCCTGTGACGGTGCACGCTCGCCAATTCGCACGATGATGGGTCTCAGTTTTGATGGGCGCGTGTTTGAAGACAACTTTCTAATTGCCGATGTGCGCATGAATGTCGATTTTCCCACAGAGCGTTGGTTCTGGTTTGAGCCGCATTTCAAATCCGGCGACTCCGCACTACTGCACAAACAACCCGACGGCATCTGGCGCATTGATTTTCAACTGGGCTGGAACATTGACCGTAAAGCTGAATTGGAACCGGCAAAAATTCGCTCGCGTGTTGATGCGATGTTGGGGCCAAACGTTGAATATGAATTGGTGTGGACGTCGATCTACACCTTCCAGTGTCGCCGCATGGAAAAATTTCGCCATGGCCGGGTGCTATTTGCAGGCGACAGCGCTCATCAAGTGAGCCCCTTTGGCGCAAGAGGTGCCAATTCCGGCATTCAGGATGTTGATAATCTCGGCTGGAAATTGGCGATGGTTGTGAAAGGCACTGCCAATGAAACACTTCTCGATTCTTATTCAACGGAGCGGGTTTATGCCGCTGAGGAAAACATTCAAAACTCCACCAGAGCCACTGATTTCATCACGCCTAAATCTGAAATCAGTAAAATATTCCGCAACGCGGTGCTCGATTTGGCTGAGAAAGTTCCTTTCGCAAGACCCATTGTAAATTCTGGCCGCCTGTCGCTTCCTTCCATTTATGATGGAAGTTATTTGAATGGTGCAGATGACATTCAACTTCCACGCCGCACGCGGCCCGGCTCCCCGGCAGCTGACACGCCACTAGGAGAAGAATGGTTGCTCGCAAAACTTGGTGGTCAGTTTCACATTTTGGCCATTGATGCTGAAGTTCCAGAGACCTTAAGCATTGCCAGCGTTGCGTTGAGCACGATCATGCTGTCATCAACGGGGAATGCGGCCCTGCGGGAGCGCTATCTGGGAGAAGCGCAATCAGCCATCTATCTCATTCGTCCCGATCAACACATTGCGGCCCGGTGGACACGTTTTGATGAGGTTGCAATTGGCACCGCCCTGCTGCAAGCCACGTCATCTCCAGAGAACCTCTAAAATGCAAAACCTTAAAACAAAACCAAACATCGCAAAACCAGATGATGTTTATGAAGCACTCATCGCTGCCCACAGCGGCTTGACCAAAGACCAGAGCGACGCCTTGAATGCCAGGCTGATACTAATTTTAATGAATCATATCGGAGATGAAGTGATCATCCGAGAAGCATTAGCACTAGCCCAATCTTCCAACCGCGACATGAAATAAACCGACAACGATTTTTCTACACAACAAACAACTGTCCATCCCTATTTTCAGCTGATTTATTCAGGTATGCCAATTTCCGTTTAAACTTTACTACCAATGCATCATTTCAGATTTGTCAGGTCTAAACCTTAACCGACCGTGGTGCTTATTTTTCAATCAGATTCTACAGAGTGACCACTCTTTAGGCAAAATCATTATAAGTTTCCATTAGATCAGACTAATCAATTCCTATTAAAGTGCTGAAATAAAACGGTCTTTTGAGATACCTTTATAGTTAGGCCATCTGGCATAGGGTTTGCTTTTCAGTCAAGCGCGCAACCAGCCAAAAATGAAAATGCATGCTGGGCTTAGAGGGTGGGTCAGTTTGAATTCAGGATCGCACGTAGAGCTAATTGGGGTTTCAAAGAGTTTTGCTTCGACAATCGCTGTCGACGCAATCAATCTCAAAATTCCTGCTGGCAGTTACTGCTGCCTTCTTGGCCCATCTGGTTGCGGCAAGACCACAACTCTGCGCATGATAGCAGGCCATGAAGCTGCAACCTCGGGCGATATTCTGCTTGGCACACAAAATGTAACTGATCTGCCACCTGCTGCGCGGGGCACAGCGATGATGTTTCAATCTTATGCGTTGTTTCCACACTTGTCGGTGATCGACAATGTAGCCTTTGCATTGAAAATGCGTAATGTTGAAAAAACTGAACGACATGCAAAAGCTCGGAAACTCCTTGAGCTTGTTGATATGGCAAGTTATGAAGAACGCCTGCCAGCTCAGCTTTCAGGTGGCCAGCAACAGCGTGTTGCGCTAGCGCGTGCGCTCATCACCGCACCACAAGTTCTACTTCTTGATGAACCACTTTCAGCACTAGACCCTTTCCTGCGCATTCGTATGCGCGCTGAACTCAAACGTTTACAGCGCGAACTTGGCATCACCTTCATCCATGTAACCCACGGCCAAGACGAAGCCTTGGCCTTGGCCGATATGATTGTGCTGATGCATGACGGGAATATTTCGCAAGCCGGATCACCGCGCGAGGTCTTCAATGCGCCAGCCAATGAGTTCGTAGCGAAGTTTATTGGCGGCCATAATATTGTTGCTCGTGCCGGTAAGAAATTTGCAGTGCGCAGCGATCTTATGGAATTGCAGGTGAAAAAGCCTGCCACAAAAACAGCTTCGATCACGGGCAAAATTTCAGAAATAGAATATCAAGGCACAGCCTTTCACATCACGCTGCACAGCACCACAGGCGAAGACATGATGGTGCAAATGCCTGAACATAAATTCGATGCCACACCACTGAAAGTGGGGGCCGAAGTCTATGCAATATGGGAGCCGGCTTCAGCCCACGCGCTTGGCTGAACGGAACAAATAGAAGCGCATCAACAAATTCGGGAGACGAATTCAATGATGAAGAAAACACTTAACCGCCGCAACCTGCTAAAGACGGGCGCAGGCCTTGCCCTTGGCTCAGGCATGATCACAGGCTTTCCGGCGGTTCATGCTGGTGAAGAAAAAGTGCTGCGCTACCTCGGCACTGCCGTGAACCAAGCGGATGATATTTCGAAGCAATTGTTCAAAGACACTGGCATCAAGCTTGAATATATTTCAGCCACAACTGATGATGTGACCAAGCGCGTGATCACGCAACCTAACAGCTTCGACATTTTAGATACCGAATATTTCAGCCTTAAAAAATTAGTACCATCAGGTAATATTCTTTCACTTGATGCCAAGAAAATCAAAGAATTCGACAACATCACGCCCATCTTCACCAAGGGTGAATTACCATCGGGCAAAAAAATTGGCGATCAAGGTACTGCACCAAAAAAGGTGATGTTCCTGGAGGCCGAAAATTCTACAACATTTGCCAAGGAGCCAACACAATGGGTGACGTTGATTCCGACGGTGTACAATGCCGACACGCTGGGCATTCGCCCAGATTTGATCAAGCGCCCAATCTCGTCTTGGGCTGAACTTCTGAATCCAGAATTTAAAGGCAAAGCATCAATCCTCAACATTCCATCAATCGGCATTATGGATGCGGCCATGGTTGTTGAAGCCACGGGCAAATATAAATATCCCGACAAAGGCAACATGACAAAAGAAGAAATCGACATGACCATGGCAGTCATGACCGAAGCCAAAAAAGCTGGCCAATTCCGCGCCTTCTGGAAAGACTTCAATGAGTCAGTAAACTTGATGTCATCAGGTGAAACTGTAATCCAATCCATGTGGTCGCCTGCGGTCACAGCAGTGCGTTCCAAGGGTATCGCGTGCACATTCCAACCTCTCAAAGAAGGCTATCGCTCTTGGGCCTCAGGTTTCTGCGTATCAAAAGCCACAGCAGGGCCAAAACTGGATTATGCGTATGAGTTTGTAAACTGGTTCCTTTCTGGTTTTGCGGGCGCTTATCTTAACCGCCAAGGCTACTATTCAGCTGTTCTACCAACTGCCAAAGCGGCGATGGCACCTGAGGAATGGGCTTATTGGATGGAAGGCAAGCCAGCAGCAATCGACATCAAAGCACCAGATGGCACGTTGCTTGAAAAAGCCGGTGCAGTGCGTGACGGTGGTTCATACGACGACCGCATGGGCAATGTGGCGTGCTGGAACGCCGTCATGGACGAAAACGAATACATGGTTCGGAAATGGAATGAATTCATTGCGGCCTAGTTTCGATCAGGTTTAACTCTTTCGATCGTCATTCCCGCGAATGCGAGAATGACGATCTAATTTTGGATTTATCTTTTTTGACCCCCACCCGCTCCCCCACATATGTCTCTTGGCTGCAAGCTGGCCCAATGATGCTGGTCTTCGCCCTCTTTTTTATTCTTCCACTTTGCTTTGTCGTGATGGTGAGCTTCTGGGATTACAACGAATATCAAATGATCCCCCGCTTCACCACACGGGGGTATTATGAAAGTTTCGAAGGTTGCCTGACCAAGCTGCCTGAACTCTGCACCATGCTTGCCACCTATGTGAAAACCGTCAAACTCTGTCTGATTGTGTGGCTGTTTACATTTCTGATTGGATTTACCGTTGCGTATTTTCTCGCTTTTCATGTGCGATCAAAAACCTGGCAGATCGCATTGTCGCTGCTCTGTACAATTCCGTTTTGGACATCGAACGTCATCCGCATGATCGCGTGGATCCCGCTTCTCGGCCGAAATGGTCTGGTGAATACAGGACTGATGGATCTTGGCATCACTCATGAACCAATCGAGTGGTTGCTCTATTCAGAATTTTCAATTTGCCTGGCGCTGGTCCATCTCTTCACGTTTTTCATGATCGTGCCAATTTTCAATTCCATGATGCGCATTGATCGACGCTTATTGGAAGCGGCCTATGATGCGGGTGCGACAGGCTGGCAAACGCTTTGGAACATCATCATCCCGCTGTGCAAGCCAGGCATTGTAATAGGGTCTATTTTTGTGATCACCATTGTCATGGGCGATTTCATCACCATCGGCGTAATGGGTGGCCAGCAGGTGGCAGCGGCAGGCAAGATTATTGAAACCCGATTGAATGCACTGCAATTCCCCGCCGCTGCGGCCAATGCCGTTATTCTACTCGCAATCACCTTCTTGATTATCACCATGCTCAATCGGCTGGTTGATATCAGAAAGGAACTGTAATGCGCGAAGGCAGGCCAAAAAGCTTTTACCTGCTGGCTGCATTCTTCGCAGCTTATGTGTTGTTTTTATATGGCCCCATGTTTGCCATTTTCGTCTTGTCATTCCAAGGGCCACAGGGCGGGCTGACATTTCCTATGAATGGATTTTCATTGCATTGGTTCGCCAAGCTTTTTGCCGGAAACGGTATCGTCGATATTGGTGCAGCTCTTCGTCGGTCTTTGGCCTTAGGGCTGGTGGTGATGCTGATCACCGTGGTGCTTTCAGTTTCGGCAGGCATGGCCTTTCGTAAAAAATTTCAAGGTTCATCAATCTTGTTCTATGCAGCAATCGCCAGCCTGATTGTGCCATCAATCGTCACGTCCTTGGGCATAGCCCTGGAATTTCGCATCATTGATGATCTTTTCAAGAATTATATTTCAAGCGATTGGCAAACTGGCATGGGCCTTTTCACCTCTGGTCTGGGCGCGCATCTCACCTGGACCCTGCCATTTGGGCTTCTCATTATGTTTGCGATTTTCAATCGCTTTGACAGCCGACTAGAAGAAGCTGCACGCGATTTAGGGGCAACGCCTTGGCAGAGTTTCCGATTTGTAGTTTTGCCGATTATCTTGCCCTCCGTCATCGGCATTGCGCTCTTTGGGTTCACGCTTTCGTGGGACGAACTGGCCCGTTCCAGCCAGGCAATCGGCTCAGTCAATACACTTCCACTCGAATTACAGGGGCTCACAACCACGGTGACTAACCCAGATATTTACGCGTTGGGAACCGTGACCACAGGCGTATCTTTTATTGTGATCGGCCTGTGCCTTGGGGTAATTCTATTGCTGCAACGCCGCCAGAAAAAGTTTGGCTCTGATGCAGGTAAAGGGGTTTGAAATGCTGATCCATGTTGTAAACCCTAACACTACTGAATCTTTCACCCGCAAAATCGAAGTCGCCGCACATGCCGCTGCTTCTCACAACACAGAAGTTTTCGCGACCCAACCAGATATGGGCCCAGTCTCTATCGAAGGTTTCTACGACGAAGTTTTCGCCATGCCAGGCATGCTGGTGCGCATTATTGAAGCGGAAAAGAAAAATGTTTCAGGCCATGTAATAGCTTGTTTTGACGATACGGGATTAGATGCCGCGCGCATGGCAGCCACTGCACCTGTGGTTGGAATCGGTGAGGCTGCCTTCCACGCAGCCAGTTTAATCGCTTACAAGTTCAGCGTTGTCACCACACTGAGCCGCTCGATCCCTGTGATCGAACATAATCTTATGCGTTATGGATTAGCGTCACGCTGTGCCAGGGTCCGCGCTG
Source organism: Hyphomicrobiales bacterium (assembly GCA_025359215.1). Classification (GTDB taxonomy): domain Bacteria; phylum Pseudomonadota; class Alphaproteobacteria; order Rhizobiales; family Aestuariivirgaceae; genus Aestuariivirga. The sequence continues at coordinate 24,352 of JANYHE010000057.1, read as the reverse complement.
CCGAAGTTCCTGTATTATCACTCGAAGATCCCAACTCACCGGCCCGTGCCCGCATTTCACAAGAAATCGAAGTGGCAAAATCGCAAGACGGATGCGAAGCGATTGTTCTCGGCTGCGCCGGCATGGCCGATTTGGCCCACAGCCTATCAGAGGAGCATGGTCTGCCTGTAATTGACGGTGTTTCTGCCGCGATAGGTCTCCTCGAAATGCTAGTCCGCAGCAATCTGCGCACATCAAAGATAGGCGCCTATTCCAAACCTCTGGGTAAAAAATATACTGGCATTTTTGTCTCCTTTGCACCGCACAATAATTGATCATTTGTTAGTTGTCGCGCTTAACAATCCATCACAAATCTTCGATCTAATTTTAAATCACCCGCAATTATCCATAGATTACAAGCTATTAACTTCCGTTAACAAATTGGCACGCCCGTTGCAAAGTTCTTGCAGTGCACAAATTGCAACAGGGAAAAACAACATGACAAACAGACGGGGATTTCTAAAATCAACAGTGGCTTTCGCAGCGCTTGCTGGAGCGGCACTGGTTCCACAATATGCATTCGCAGAGGGCGAAACAATCAAGGTGGGCATTCTGCACTCACTTTCAGGCACAATGGCAATCAGCGAAACCACGCTGAAAGACGTGATGCTGATGCTGATCGAACAACAAAATGCCAAGGGCGGCTTGCTGGGCAAGAAGCTTGAAGGCGTGGTGGTTGATCCGGCATCAAACTGGCCACTCTTTGCTGAAAAAGCCCGTGGCCTGATTTCTGGTGATAAATGCGCTGCTGTGTTCGGATGCTGGACGTCGGTGTCGCGCAAATCCGTTCTGCCCGTGTTTGAAGAGTTAAACAGCCTGCTGTTCTATCCCGTTCAATATGAAGGCGAGGAAAGCTCGAAAAACGTGTTCTACACAGGCGCTGCGCCAAATCAACAAGCCATTCCAGCCGTTGATTATTTGATGAACGAAGGTGTGAAGCGCTGGGTTCTGGCCGGCACAGATTATGTTTATCCGCGCACCACCAATAAAATTTTGGAAGCTTACCTCACATTGAAGGGCGTGGCCAAAGAAGACATCATGATCAACTATACGCCATTCGGACACTCCGATTGGCAGACGATCGTATCCGACGTGAAGAAATTTGGTTCTGCTGGTAAGAAGACTGCCGTTGTCTCCACCATCAATGGTGACGCCAATGTTCCATTTTATAAAGAGCTCGGCAACCAAGGGGTTAAGGCAACAGATATTCCCGTCGTGGCCTTCTCAGTTGGCGAAGAAGAACTTGCTGGTTTGGATACCAAGCCATTGGTTGGGCATTTGGCGGCATGGAACTATTTCATGTCTATTGATACGCCATCCAACGCTGCCTTCATCAAAGATTGGCATGCGTTCACAAAGAAAGATGCACGCACCACCAATGATCCCATGGAAGCTCATTACATAGGCTTTAACATGTGGGTTGCTGCCGTAACCAAAGCTGGAACGACAGATTCTGACGCGGTGCAAGATGCGATTATTGGCGTATCCGTGCCGAACCTGACAGGCGGCTATGCTGCCATGTTGCCTAACCATCATATCACCAAGCCTGTGTTCATTGGCGAAATCCAAGCCGATGGCCAAATTGATGTTGTGTGGCAAACAACAGGCCTCGTGGCCGGTGATGAGTGGTCCGATTTCCTGCCTGGATCAAAAGACTTGATCTCCGATTGGCGCAAGCCGTTGCATTGCGGAAACTTCAACGTGGTCACAGCAAAGTGCGGCGGCGCTTCTTAGTTTCCAAAGATTGTAAGACCCGGCTGGGTTCCTCCCCCGCCGGGTTTTTATAATGGAGGATTGGAATTTCATGGGCGCTTTCAGATCAATCTTTACTTCGTTGTTTATGCTGATTTTCGTTTCAGTCGCCCTTGCGCAAGATGTGGGTGTGCTTGTGGATAAATTGGCACTTGGTAACTTCACTGAACGAGGCGCCGCAATTTCGGCTTTAGTATCATCAGGCAGCCCCTCGGTGGTTACCGTTTTGCAAGCCCTCGAAGATGGCAGACTTTATGCGCGAAAATCCGACCACAAAGTTTTTATCGCAACGCCCTCTGGCGATATTTTCAAACTTGCCGATCCGCTGAGCAACTCAGATTCAGGCCAAGCGCCCAAAACCGATATTGAAAAAATAAAGGTCAACAATTCACTGCGTGAAATGATCAGCAATGCGATGAGTAGCCTCACTTTGTTCAGTAAGGACGCGAAGGTGCGCAAAGACGCTGCACTCGCCATTCTGAAATCGGGGGACGCCTCGGCCTTGCCCGCGCTCGAAAAAGCAATTGCTGCCGAGAATGATACAGCGGTTGCGGACATCATGCGTATTGCAGCAGCAGCTGCGACACTGAAAAGTGACCGACCAGAAGAAGCGAAGAAAACGGCTATTGCTACGTTGGCCCAGCAAACGGACAGGGATACTGCATCCTTGCTCACAGCTTATGCTGCGAGCGTTTCTGACCCTTTAAGAAGTCAGGCTTTAGCTGCCGCTGAAAAAATTGAAGTTGCGCTATCAACATGGACTGCAGTGCAAAATATTTGGTTTGGCTTTTCGCTTGCTTCGGTTCTTTTGTTGGCTGCCATTGGACTTGCCATTACTTTCGGTGTGATGGGGGTGATCAACATGGCCCATGGTGAAATGGTAATGCTGGGGGCTTATACAACCTATGTGGTTGAGCAATTGTTTCAAATTTATGTGCCAGATGCTTCGGACTACGCAATCGTTGCTGCCATCCCATCTGCGTTTTTTATCTCAGCCCTCATAGGCATGGCCATCGAGCGCAGCGTTATCCGCTTTCTCTATGGCAGGCCGCTAGAAACTCTTCTCGCCACATGGGGAGTTTCGCTGATCTTGCAACAGGCTGTGCGCAGTATATTCGGACCTACAAATAAGTCTGTGACCACTCCCTCTTGGATGAGCGGGTCAATCGATTTTTCAAACGGACTTTCATTTACATTAAACCGCATTGCAATCTTGATATTTGCTTTGGCCATTTTTGCAGCCTTGATACTGTTGATCAGATATACATCTCTTGGCTTGCAAATGCGCTCTGTCACCCAAAATCGTCCGATGGCAAATGCAATGGGCATCCGCTCTTCACGCGTAGACGCGCTAACATTTGGATTGGGATCCGGCATCGCTGGGTTGGCTGGAGTTGCACTTTCACAGATTGATAATGTCAGCCCCAATTTGGGTCAAAGTTACATAATCGATTCATTTCTCGTCGTCGTCTTCGGTGGCGTGGGCAATTTATGGGGCACACTGGCAGGCGCTTTAACACTGGGGGTTGCTAATAAATTCCTAGAGCCGTTTGCAGGTGCCGTCCTCGCCAAAATATTCATTTTGGTCGCTGTCATTTTGTTTATCCAGAAAAAGCCACGAGGGCTATTTGCTCTTAAAGGTCGATGGGTGGATGCATGAGTGCTCAATCATTCATGCCGCTATTGGGGCGCGCCGGCTTTATCTTTCTGGCCCTTCTTACTGTTGTCGGTATCGGCGTGCCCACGCTCAATCTTTTCACGACACCTGGTTCATTGTTACATGTGCCTGACTATGTCGTAACCCTAGGCGGTAAGTATCTATGTTATGCGCTGCTTGCTTTGTCAGTTGATCTCGTCTGGGGTTACTGCGGAATTTTAAGCCTCGGGCACGGCGCATTTTTCGCACTCGGTGGCTATGCCATGGGCATGTATATGATGCGCCAGATTGGCGCGCGCGGGGTTTACGGAAATGCCGAACTTCCCGACTTCATGGTCTTTCTAAATTGGAAGACACTACCATGGTATTGGCACGGGTTCGAATACTTCCCTTTTGCCATTTTGTTGGTCGTCCTGGCGCCGGGCGTTCTAGCCTTCGTGTTTGGCTGGTTTGCATTTCGTTCACGTGTGACAGGTGTCTATCTTTCGATCATTACGCAGGCCATGACTTACGCCTTGTTGCTGGCATTCTTTCGCAATGATATGGGCTTTGGCGGCAATAATGGTCTGACAGATTTTAAAGACATACTCGGTTTCCCGGTTCAAGCCGCAGGAACTCGGGCTGCGCTGTTCCTGCTATCAGCATTGGCGCTTGGCACATGTTTCATCGCCGCGCGCGTCATCGTAAATTCAAAATTTGGAAAAATCATCATCGGAATTCGTGATGCAGAATCGCGCACAAGATTCCTAGGTTATCGCGTCGAACACTTTAAGCTTTTTATTTTTGTGATCTCGGCGATCATGGCAGGTGTTGCAGGTGCACTTTATGTGCCGCAAGTGGGCATTATAAATCCGTCAGAATTTGCACCCTCCAATTCAATTGAAGCTGTGATCTGGGCAGCTTTTGGTGGACGCGGCACACTTTGGGGTGCAGCACTTGGCGCCATCGTTATTAATGCCGTTAAAAGCTATCTCACAGGTGCGTTGCCAAATGCCTGGCTTTTTGTTTTGGGTGGCTTAGCTATTGTTGTCACCATCTATATGCCCAAAGGGTTGGCCGGTCTTTTTGCAGGCTGGAAAACTTTTCCTACGATGCCAAAGCAGGCCATTGATCTGGGGGAAGCGGCCGAATGACTACCGAAACCTTGCTTTATCTCGAAGACGTTTCAGTATCATTTGATGGCTTCAAAGCCTTGAACAACCTTAACCTTGACGTCGGCTCCAACGAAATGCGCGCCGTTATTGGCCCCAATGGAGCAGGCAAGACCACGATGATGGATGTGATAACTGGCAAAACCCGACCCGACGAAGGCCGCGTTTCATTTCGCGATCACGCTCTGACCAGTATGGATGAAGTGGCCATCGCTAATATTGGTATTGGTCGAAAATTTCAAAAGCCCACAGTTTTTGAAAGCCATTCAGTATGGGATAATCTTGAACTGGCAATGACAGCCAACCGTTCAACATTTGCATCGCTGTATTGGAAGTTAACAGCTGACCAGCGCGACAATATTCAAAGCACGTTAGAGCGCATTAATCTCGTACCTTCATCGCAAAATCTTGCGGGCAGTTTGAGCCATGGCCAAAAACAGTGGCTTGAAATTGGCATGCTGCTGATGCAGCAACCTGAGTTACTTTTGGTAGATGAGCCTGTGGCTGGCATGACCGATGCGGAGACCGAGAAAACCGCAGCGTTGCTTCGCGATATCGCCAAGGGCAGTGCCGTCGTTGTGGTCGAACATGATATGGATTTCATACGTGCTTTAGATGTACGTGTTACAGTTCTGCATGAAGGTTCAGTGCTAGCAGAAGGCAGTCTTGATTCTGTGCAGAATAACCAACGCGTTATCGAAGTTTATCTGGGGCGCTGAATATGCTTGATGTAAAATCAATTGATGTTTTTTATGGTGCAAGCCGTGCGCTTTCCGAAGTTTCAGTATCAGCTGAAGCTGGCAAGGTCACCTGTATACTTGGCCGCAATGGCGTGGGGAAAACCAGTCTGATCCGGGCCATTTCTGGGCTCCAAACGACGGCATCAGGCGCTGTTTTTTTTGATGGAGAGGACATCACTAAACTCAGTACGGCTGAACGCGCGCGCAAAGGCATTGCACTCGTGCCTCAAGGCAGGGACATATTTGCCACACTTACCGTCGAAGAAAATCTGAAAACTGGGTATGCATGTCTACCGCGCGCCGCGCGTCATATTCCAGATGAAATCTTTGAGTTATTTCCAGTGCTGAAAAACATGCTCGCACGTCGTGGCGGCGATTTATCCGGAGGTCAGCAGCAGCAGTTATCCATTGCACGTGCACTGGTTACCCGACCGCGCCTGTTGCTTTTGGATGAACCAACTGAAGGCATCCAACCCTCGATTATAAAAGATATTGAACGCGTCATTGCACTCCTGAGGGATCGCGGCGGCATGGCTATTGTTTTGGTTGAACAATATTTTGAATTCGCGAAAAGGCTGGCCGATAATTTTGTCATCCTCAATCGCGGAAAAACAGTTTTAGCAGGTGATCGCAAAGCACTGCTTGACGACGGCGTCAGGGCTCATCTTACGGTGTGAACAGGGTGCGATCGTTGCTCTTAAGTCCGAATGGTTGCAAATTCACCCACAGCATTTAAGAATGGGCAACAGAGGCCCACTATATGACACATTCTGACAATTCATTCGATCCTCAACACATCGGCGCGGGACCGCCTTTCGGTATTGCTGTGCCACGAATGGATTGGGACCGAGCACCGTGGAACCGATGGTCGTTCCAACATATTCGCGAGATTTTACCAACGGTTGAAGTTTGGCGCGGCGACAAACCCGTTCGAGAATTGCCACGGCGCGACCGTGATCTCGACTCCCTTATTGTAAAGAGCATTGGCGGTGAGGCCACATCTCTGCTGCACTTGCTCGACGAAACATATACGGATGGTATTGTGGTGCTGCATCGTGGGGCAATAGTTTACGAGCGCTATTTTGACGGCATGACATCGCGCACACTCCATCTATCGCAATCCGTCGCAAAATCGGTTGTAGGGATGACGGCGGGTATATTGGTGGGCCAAGGCTTGCTTGATCCAAAGCAACTCGTCTCTCACTATTTGCCAGAGCTTGCAGCAACTGCTTGGAAGGACGCAACCTTGCAGCATGTGCTCGATATGACAACAGGTGGCTTGTTTAACGAGGACTATAGCGATCCACATTCCCATGTTGGTCAACTGGATGTGGCATCAAATTGGAAGCCCGTTCCTCCCGGAACGGATCCCAATTTGAATTGGCCAGCACATGTCTGGGAATTGATCCTCGGACTGAAGCAGAAAACACGAGCTCACGGTGAGCAGTTTGAATATCGCTCGATTGAAACTGACGTGCTGGCGTTTTGCATGGAACGCGTAACAGGCAAACGCTTAGCGCAAATTGTTTCAGAAGAGCTTTGGCAAAAACTGGGTGCGGAAGAAAGTGCATCTTTCACAGTCGACCCAGCCGGCTATTCAATTGCTGATGGCGGCTTCAATGCCACGCTGCGTGACTATGCCCGCTTTGGACAAATGGTCTTATCCGGTGGTGATAACATCGTTCCAAAATCCTGGATTGAAGAAACCCGCAATGCCAATCACAAGATGTTTGGAGCGCCCTATACCATAGTCCTCCCGGAAGGTGGCTATCACAACCAGTTTTGGGTGGAAGACCCTCAATCACGCAACTTGATGTGTCGCGGTGTATTCGGTCAACTCATCTATATTGATTTTGCTCATGAAATGGTGGTGGCCAAACTCTCTAGTTGGTCAGAATTTGTCAGTCCGAAAAAAATGATTGCAACCTTGGCAGCGGTGCATTCAATTGCCGAGCATTTGATTTAAGCAAGCTGGCTAAATGGGTTGCTTAAGCCAAATTTGCAAAACCTCGGTTACAGTATCAGGCTGTTCCAATGTGGAGATGTGTCCGGCATTTTTAATCTGACTTAGCACGCTGTTTGAAAGCTCTTTCGCCATCTCCACATGAATATGAGGTGGGCAAAGCGCATCTTCCTGACCACAGAGTAGCAACGCAGGGCCTTGGTAAGTGCGAAGTGCTTCTGTGTGGTCGGCGCGGTCACGCAAGGCGATGCTTTGCGCAATAAAAACATCATCACCAAGATCAATTGCCATGGAGATCAAAAGGTCCAGCAAAGCCTGATTTTTGCGATTGGCTTTGGCCAGATAGATTGGCTTCATTTCAGTGGCGATGACCTGGCGCAATCTACCCGCCTTCACATCATCAATTTGACGATAGCGCACTGAGTAACGACCTGCTGCATCTGCCTTGTGATTTGTGTCAAGCAGTGCCAGTCTGCTCACACGCTCAGGGCAAAGCCCCACAATGCTCATGGCCACAATGCCACCCATTGATAATCCCATGAGATTGAACCTGGGCGCTTCAATCTCATCCAAAACGCGACGTGCCATGCCTTCGATTGAATTTGGACCTTCAAGCTTGGGAACTATAATATGATAGCCTTTTTGAAGCGCGGAAATCTGCGGTGCAAACAACCGTTCGTCGCACATCATGCCGGGCAACATGACGAGTGTTTCTTTGAACATCCGCTTAGTTGCGCTCGTTTGCCAAGTCTGCACCTTCACGCAATGTTCTGAGTTTGGCAAAACAGATTTCAGGATCAACCGCACCAAAGCCAGCAAAAGTTCCAAAACCACAATCAGAACCAGCAATCACCCGCTCCTTGCCGACGATGGAGATGAACCGCTCAAGCCTTTGGGCCACCAGTTCGGGATGTTCCACAAAGTTCGTGGTGGTATCAACAACGCCGGGCACCAGAATGCGGTCATCAGGAATATCGTGGCGGCGATCCCTGAATGTCGTCCACTCATGGCCATGACGCGGGTTTGAAGTTTCAAACAACATGTAACGCGCTTTGACTTTCATGAAGGTGTTGAGAACCTTTGCCATATCAATATCGCAGACATGGGGCCCCTCATAATTACCCCAGCAAATATGGACACGCACCTTGTCTTGCGGAACACCAGACAGCGCATGGTTCAAGGCTTCCACATGCATATCAGCCACTTTTACAAATTCATCATCTGAAAGTTCGGTGAACAACATGTGCCGTGACAATGCCAGATCGGGGCAATCGACTTGCAGATCAAGCCCAGCATCGGTGATGGTTTTATATTCTTCGCGCATGGCATCGGCCAATGCCGCCAAATATTTTTCACGCGTTGCATAATGGGCGTTTTGCAAGAATAGCGAAATTACACCGGGTGAAGCGGCATTCATAAAGCCCCTGTCTGCGCCTTGCTTCTTCATCGCTGCTTTGAGATTGGCTATATCCTTGTGCAACTCGTCTTGTCCGCGTGACTTCACATCGCTGGTGCACATGGGCCGCGCATAGGTTGGAGTGCCACCGGCCTGTGAAATGCGCTGCATAAAGCTTGGAAACATTTTGAGATCAGCCGGTGCATTGCGAGGGCTATCACCAGAAAATCCGGTGTAACGGTCTTTGACATAAGTCGCATAAGAAATCTTAGAAGTCTCGCCATCGGAAACAATGGACACGCCCGCTTCAACTTGTTTGCGCACAGTGTCGTCCACTGCAACGGCCATAGCTTGATCATAAGAGCTTTGATCAAAAGCCTCGCCGCGCTCCCTCGCAAAGAGAAAATCAACGATGTTTTGCGAACGCGGCAATGAACCCACATGGGTAACGGGTAATTTTAACATCAACAGTTCCTCAGTTTAGTTTCCAGCTCGGACCTGCCGGATCATCAGTATTGCGGATCCGGTACAGTGATGCTTCACCGGTCATGGAGGGGAAAATGGCGTGGACGAGATGGGGAGGAATGGCGCAAGTGTCGCCGGGTGCCAGAACCTTTTCATGACTGGCCCATTGCAGTTTCCAATACCCGCGCATCACCATCAAAATTTCGTGCCGCTCGGTTGCATAGGCTGATTCAGAAATCGAACCCCGCGTGATGAGATCAATTTCAAAACCGGGCTTATCACGAAGCAGAGCATCTGGACCAATCACCTTGCATGGTGCGTTGCCAGCCAGTGCCATCATATCCCAATATCGCCCCACGTGACTGGGCACCATTGCTGATACTGGAAGCTCTGGAAACACTTTCAATTCTTCGTCATTCAGCAGTGGCATGGGTGGCACGCCTTCGGGCAAGTGTTTGCCTTTTTTGGAGTCATAAAGTTTCCCATTCTTGCCAAGGATAAGACCATAGTTTTTGGCATCTTCAATCACTTGGGGCGCCCAGATCACACCACCGCCCGCATCATTGCCACCCAAAATGGCCATGATCATGCCATAGTCGGTGCCAATGTTTTCAAAGGCCCGGAAAATTCCTGTGGGCAAGTTGATAATATCGCCCTCTTCCAGAACAACTTCGCCAGCTTTGCCCCAACGCCCCCAGAAGAACCGCCACCTGCCGCTGCGCACAAAAAAAACTTCCGCAGTACGATGCGAATGCAACGAGTTGCGGCACTTGGGCGGCTGGCCAGCAGCACCAATATTGAAACCTGGCGTTTCCTGAATGTGAACGTGTTGATCGGAGGCTTCTGAAACGCCACCGCCAATAATGGTGAAGTTTTCTTTTTGATCTGACCCCGGCGTATGGGCATCAATGAACGCCGTTTTGCAAGGACGCAAATCACCGTAGCGAACGATGCGGGCCTCCATCTGGTCTGGTGTCATAATTACTCTCCCATTCAATCAGCGGTCCAGCCGCCGTCTATCATTAAGGCTGATCCCGTGATCATGGCCGAAGCATCACTTGCTAAAAAAACTACCGCACCCATCACGTCTTCAACTTCCCCAACGCGGGGCAATTTAATTTTTGATTTAATCCAAGCCAGCCGTTCAGGGTTTGCGAAACTGGGCTCACTCAAGGGCGTGCGAATGAACGTGGGGCAAATGGTATTGACGCGAATGGAATGCACGCCCCACTCGATTGCCATCGCCTTGGTCATGCCTTCAACCGCATGTTTTGAGGCCGCGTATACCGCGCGGTCAATGCCACCCACATGGCCCATTTGCGACGACATGGTGATAATCGAACCACCCCTGCCACCTTCAATCATTTTACGTGCTGCTTCGCGGGCTGAAAAATGTGCGGCTTTCCAGTTAACCGCCGTAACGGCATCAAAATCCAATTCGGTTGTATCAAGCGATGACGAATGCCGCGCAAGACCAGCAGAATTCACATAGATGTCGAGTGATTTTAATGTTGTAAAAATATTGGCAACTGCATTCACATCAGTGATGTCGAGTTCAATGGCCTCGGCTGAATGTCCCTTAGCGATGATCGCAGCAACAGACGCTTCAAGATTGACTCTGTTGCGGGCTACACAAAAAACATGGGCCCCTGCTTCCGCCAATGCGGTCGCACATCCAAAGCCGATACCCGATGACGCTCCCGCAACTAGAGCATTGCGTCCATCAAGCCGGAAAGATGGTGTGCGCGGCAGCTTCATTCAGCAGCCTCACCGTAGGGCACATTTTTCCCACCATAGCGGCGTAACCGCACATTGGCTTGTTCGGCATGACCAACAAAACCTTCAAGCATACAAAGCCTCGAACAGTGTTCGCCTACCAATGTTGAAGCTTCATCTGTGAGTATGCGTTGATAGGTATGGGTCTTGATAAATTTTCCAACCCACAGTCCACCGGTGTAGCGTCCAGCGCGTTTGGTTGGCAGCGTGTGATTGGTGCCAATCACCTTGTCACCATAGGCCACATTGGTGCGCGGGCCCAAAAACAACGCACCATAATTCGTCATGTTCTGCAAAAACCAGTCATCACGTTTGGTCATCACTTGCACATGTTCATAAGCCATGGCGTTAGCCTGCTCCAACATCTCATCATAGCTATCGCAAACAATCACTTCGCCATAGTCAGCCCAAGAGACCCGTGCGATGCCAGCTGTAGGCAGGATGGTGAGCAGGCGTTCAATCTCGGCTAATGTCTCTCGTGCCAGTTTTTCTGATGTGGTAAGAAGCGCTGCGGGCGATGTTGGACCATGTTCTGCTTGACCCAACAAATCAGTGGCGCAAAGTTCTGCATCCACAGTATCGTCGGCAATCACCATTGTTTCTGTGGGGCCAGCAAAAAGATCAATGCCGACGCGGCCATAAAGCTGCCGCTTGGCTTCAGCCACAAAAGCATTGCCGGGCCCCACCAGCATATCAACAGGGGCAATGCTGTCAGTGCCAAGGGCCATGGCGCCAACAGCCTGAATGCCACCCAGGCAATAGATTTCGTCAGCACCAGCCAAATGCATTGCGGCAACAATAGCCGGGTGCGGTTTTCCACCCATGGGTGGGGCAGATGCGATGACCCTTTTCACGCCTGCAACCTTTGCCGTCACCACGCTCATATGCGCGGATGCAACCATCGGGTATTTGCCACCGGGCACATAACACCCAACCGAATTCACCGGAATATTGCGGTGACCTAAGATAACGCCCCGCAAAGTTTCAACTTCGATATCGCGCATAGCCGCCTTTTGATGTTGCGCAAAATTTCGCACCTGTGTTTGTGCAAAGCGGATGTCATCCAAATCCCGCTTTGTGACTTTCGAAAGCGCACTTTCAATTTCAGTGTTGCTCAATCGAAACGTTGTGGGTTCATAGTTATCGAATTGCAGAGACAGTTCCCGCACCGCCACATCGCCGCGCTTGGTGATGTCGGCAAGGATTGACTCAACTTTTTGCCTGACGCCAGCATCATCAACGTCTCTTTGAGCTTGCGATTTCGCTGTTTTGAGAAACCGGATCACAATGCACCAATCCTTTGCCCTGTTTGATGTTCAAACAAATGACAGTTCTTGGCTTCAATTTTAATGCTGATGGCATCGCCAATGTTGGCCCTGAAATCTTTTGGTGCACGGACGGTTACAAAGCCGCCGCCAGCGCGAATGGTGACCATGGTTACATCGCCCAAAAGTTCAACACTATAGGCTGGTCCGCTAATTTCAGCTTTTTTCACACGAGATAGATCGGCATCCTCAGCGCGATAGCCTAACGTCACGGGGCCGGAAATTTTGCTCTCAAGATCGGGGATAGAGACGTTTTCGCAGCGGAACACACCGTTCGAAATTTCACCTTTCAGTAAATTCATCGCAGGCGAACCAATAAAGCCCGCAACAAAAATATTCGCCGGACGATCATATATTTCAGATGGCGTACCCAATTGCTGGATTTCGCCCTTACTCATAACAACCACACGATCAGCCAGCGTCATGGCTTCCACTTGATCATGGGTGACGTAGATTGTTGTTGTCTTGAGTTCGTGATGTAAATTTTTCAATTGCGCGCGCGTAGAAATCCGGAGCTTTGCATCGAGATTTGAAAGGGGTTCGTCCATCAGAAACACTGAGGGTTGGCGCACAATCGCGCGAGCCAAGGCAACGCGTTGTCGCTGGCCGCCGGATAACTCTCTTGGTCTGCGTTCCAGAAGGTCTCCCAATTCAACCATTGAAGCCGCTTTTAAAACTTTGCTCCGCTGGTTTGGCGGATCAATTTTACGCACGCGCAAAGGAAATCGAATATTTTCATAAACCGACAAGTTGGGATAAAGCCCATAGTTTTGGAACACCATGGCGATGTCACGGTCTTTAGGTTCCAACTTATTGACAACACGATCTCCAATCAGAATTTGACCGTCTGTGGGGTCTTCAAGTCCAGCAATCATCCGCATGGTCGTTGTTTTGCCGCACCCAGAAGGACCAAGGAAAACCATGAATTCATGGTCAGCGATTTTCAAGTCTATTTTGTCAACACCAGTGTGTTTTCCCCAACGCTTTGAAACGCCTTTGAGTTCAACAGTCGCCATATGGGCAGCACCTCGCGCCAAGCATAACTCTATTTTTCGTTTTCAAACTCTGGCACAGTTTGAATACGTATGCAAGAATTTGCTGAATTAGCTTTTATTTTTTGGCAGGCGCGCTGATTGTCGAACGATAAGTTCTGCTGGTAAAATTGCCGCCCGCCTGCTCACAGTTTCCTGTTGGATTTGCTCCATCAAAATGCTGATGGTGGCGTCAATCATCGCCTCCGATGGTTGCCGCACCGTTGTGAGCTTATAGCCACCCCAATCTGCTTCAGGCACATCATCATAACCAATTATCGAAATGTCATTTGGAATGTGTAATTTCATTTCGATGCGCAATACGTCCATCACTGAAAAGGCCATGTGGTCATTGGCCACAAAAATAGCATCAGGTTTGATTTTGCTGGAACAGAGTTGTCGCGTCGCGTCGGCTGCTCCCTCAAAGGAATAATTGCCGACAGCACGGGCCCAAACAATTTGGCTGCTTTCTGCAAGGCCGCGATAAAAGCCTGCTTCGCGGTCTCGGTTTGTTGACGAATCTTCGCTGCCAGCAATATAGGCAATGCGCTTGTGACCTCCGTCAACCAGATACCGCGCGACAAGGCGACCACCTTCAATATTGTCTGATGTAACACTGCTGGCGGGAGACGACGGCGCATAACGATTGAACAAAACAACGGGAATGCCGGTTTGTGCGCATTCTCGCGCCAAGGTCGAGGATAAGGAAGCCGAAGCCATAACGATGCCTTCAACTTGATAACCCATCATTTGTTGAACGACCACATCTTGGTTGCCCGTGTCGGTGATAAACAACAACACGTGAAAGCCGCGTTCTTGCAAAGCACGCGAAAGTTGCTCAATAACAATAGGATAGAATTGATTGTCGAGATAGGCCACCAAAACCGCAATAAGGCGGGAACGACCACTGATCATCGCGCGGGCAATCACATTGGGTCGATAACCAAGTTTGCGCGCCGCCTTCAATACCTTTGCGCGTGTAACCGCCGAAACACTTGCGTCTTCACTGAACGAACGGCTCACAGCCGATTGCGAGACATCCGCAAGTCTGGCCACGTCACCTGATGTCACTTTGGCCCTCTTCATCGCCGACGCCTCATTGCTCTCTTTTTGATTTTACCCCGTGTGCAGCAAAATCTGTTTCCAAATCGCAATCACGTCATACAGCACATATTCACGCCGTAAACCCCACGGCCCAAATTCAGCGTGACTGATTCCCATAATATGAACCTTGGCTCCTGTCGGCGCACCAAAACTCCCCCAACCATCATGCGTGCCGGTCAATGACCAACGCAGTGCTGCTCGTGGTGAGAACCCAACATCTTCTCTCCCAATTTGATGATGGACTTCAAATTTGGCTGACGGAAACGCGGCTCTTAATCCGAGCCAGAATTGATCTGCATGAGGGCGGCCGTGAGCATTAACGCCGCCGGGCAAACGCAAATGGCAGGCCCTGTCATATTCCGTTTCTATAGCCGCAATGTCGGCCGCCATAATCCTTGTCATCAAATCGGTGTAGCGTTGTCCCACCGGGTGATCATTGCCGCGACCGGAGTATTCTCCCTTCACGTCTTGTTCAGGCGTGAAGGGTTTGCGGCATTTGTCGGGTCCACCATCGCGAGCAATGACGTCACGGGCATATTGTTTCGGATCGAGTCCTAATTGGCGCACATAGGCCGCATTATCGTGAACAACCCACTCATCATAAATGACGTTATCGCGGCAAGCGCAATCTGCGATACAGTGCTGCCATAATATTTTGCCAGTGGGTTTGCCCAGCGGCCCCTCTTGGGTGTGCGGAAAAAAAGTAAATGATCGATGGGAAGACAAAAAACCATCATTTTCATTCCCCGACCAAATCACATCTTCACCAAGTATTTGTATGCCGGGTGCGGCGGCCAGCGCGCCCAAGGTTTCAGCTATGACATTGGTTGCGCCAACCACGATGCCGTCGCCTGAGCGCTTGGGCATGTTCTTGCCGTAATAGCCGTTCAGCGTATCAACTTTACGATCTTCCCAAATTTCCTTGGTTATACCAAGAATGTAATCCGGAATATCCTTCCAACGTTTGTCAAAACCTTTCATGCTAGCCCTCTCGATTCAAATTTCTTCAAGAGTGCCACGACATGAATACGTATGCAAGTCCTGACCCCGTCAATATAGCGACTTGCAAACCACGCTAAACTGTGTTTAGTTTATTGCATACGAATGCAACAAATGCATCAGGCTGTCTGGAATTATTGACAGGTATATTAAACAAAAGTTGCACACGTCAAAGTTTTAAACCGGAGGAATAAAAATGAAAATAACATTAAAAACACTACTCTTAGCGGGTGCCATGGCAATGGCTTCCACTATGGCCCACGCTGATTGCGGCATTAAATCTGGTTCAGTGCGCATACTGTCCAATGACTTTGCGGCATTGAAAGTTGTGGCAGCAGCCGCAGAAGAATGCGCAAGCGCCACTGTAAAAATAACGAAAAATCAGACAGCTGAACATAAAAATTTGCAAGTGCCTGCGCTAACAGCCAATCCCGCAGAATACACCATTGCAATGGTTGCCAACAACTCGGTTGTTCCCCTTCTCAGCGGCGGCCTCATTCGGCCACTTGATGATCTTGTTGCGAAATACGGCAAAGACCTTCAACCTAACCAGCTGATTAAAATCGATGGTAAAGTTATGGCAGTAGCTTTCATGGCGAACTCGCAACATCTTTTTTATCGGAAGGACATGCTCGCCAAGGCTGGCATTGCGGCTCCTAAAACTTACGAAGACGTGCTGGCCGCCGCCAAGACCCTGCAAGACAAAGGCGTTGTCAAATATCCACTCGGTGCTGCCGACAAGGCAGGGTGGGACCTCGCCGCAGAATTTGTAAATATGTATCTGGGCTATGGCGGCGAATTCTTTGAGCCAGGTTCGGCCAAGCTCGCCATCAACAACGAAAAAGGCAAAGCAACACTCGCCACTATGCTGGCGTTAACAAAATTCATGAGCCCTGATTACCTGACATATGGCGCTGATGAATTGAACAAGGACTACCAAGGCGGGAAGATTGCCATTTCGAATAATTGGGGCTCACTGGCTGGCGCTGCGGTTGATCCAAAAGTCGCCACTGCTGATGTAGTTGCCAACACAGTATTTGCCGGGGCTCCAACAGTGGGTGGCGGAACGACTCCCGCTGCAGCTCTCTGGTGGGATGGCTTCAGCATTGCCAAGAATATTTCGGACGAAGATGCTGACGCATCATTCCAAGCGATGATGCACGGCACGGCACCAGAAATCGCTGCAAAGAATCCCCAAGCGGCGACTTGGTTGATAAAAGGCTATAAACCCGGACCAACAGCTGCCGGCGTGATTGATACGGCCACTGGTGGCGCAAAACCTTACCCGATGGTCCCTTATATGGGTCTTTTGCACACAGCTCTAAGCACTGGCCTTGCTGATTTCATTAAGGGCAGCCAGGATGCCGATAAGGCCATGGCCGGTGTCGAAGCTGCTTACAATGCCGCCGCTAAGGAAGGTGGCTTTCTGAAGTAACTAAAAATTACCGACGGCCATTCGCACAACGCTTATGGTCGTCGGCATTTTTAGCTGTCATCTTTGGAGATTCGCCCAGATGCCACATCGGACATTTTTAGCTTTTATCTTACCATCGATCGTGGCGATGCTCTTATTTATCGCTACGCCAATTGTTTCCATTGTCGTCCAATCGCTTTACATCCAGCATGATAAAATTCTGGTGATGAGTGAAACGTGTCAACCGCTTGGCGGTTGCGTGAAGGAAACGCGTGTTGATTCTGAAGCCACGGAAAAAATTCGTCGCGAACAGCCATTGGGAAAGTTCAATGGTTTTGGAATTTATGAAGATCACAACCATTTGGCATTTTTGGACATTGGCAATATCGTTTCTGCAAACGCAGGTTTCTTTGAGAAAGTCAGCCGCCTCTACGATCTGCCATTCTATCGCGCATTGGTATTCACCCTCACCTATGCGCTCACCGTTACGCCACTTGCCATGTGCTTAGGATTTGTGATTGCACTAGCCGTCAATGCCGTCCCTAAATTCATCAAGGGGCCTGTTATTTTCTTCTCGTTGCTTCCCATGGTCGTCACCCCTTTGATTGGATCTCTCGTCGTTTTTTGGATGATCAACGCTGAAGGAATTCTGGGGGCCGCCATTCAACACATCACCAACAACCCTGATCTCTCATTAAAAGCATCGCCAACCATGACGTGGATTACACTCATTTGTTATGGCATTTGGACCAACGCCCCCTTTTCGTTCATTGTGTTTTATTCAGGTCTGCAAACTGTTCCATCCGATACGATGGAATCGGCGATGATTGATGGCGCAAGCCGCTTTCAAAGGGTTCGGTTTGTCATTTTACCAACCTTGCTGCCTTTGGCGGTGTTTGTCACATTGGTTCAACTTATGGACAATTTTAGAGTGCTTGAACCCATCATCGGCTTCAATGCGGCAGCGAACGCGACATCACTCAGCTATAGCATCTATACCGCGCTGAATAACCAAAGCGCCCAACTCTTCAGTTCTGCCGCCGCAACATCCGTTCTGACGATTACAGGGGTCATCATATTGCTCACACCAATCTTGATACGAACCGCGCGTGAATTTGGATTCCGCACATGAGCTCAGTTGCCCATCGCCGCCCGTTCCATCTTGCAGCTATGTCAACAGCCTTTGTTTTGTTTTGGTTGGTTTTGGCAGCCTTCCCTTATGTTTGGACTGTTTGGGGATCGTTCAAAGTTGAGTCTGATTTCTTTTCCCGTGAAACCTGGCAGAACGCTGTTTTCGGCGTAAAGACTATTCAACAAACGGGATCAGCATTTACCGGTGACGGCTATTATGGCGCATGGGTGGAAAGCCAGTTTTGGCGTTCGGTCATCAACACTGCAATTGTTGCAACCTGTGTAACTACGATATCACTGACGCTTGGAACGTTAGGTGGATATGCGCTTTCGCGCTCAGTTCATCGCTATAAATTCTGGATTTTGATTGTGGCCCTAGTATTCAGGGCGATGCCAGACATAACTTTGGTTTCAGGTTATTTGCTGCCGTTCTTTCAACTGAATATCTGGGGCTATTTGCCCACCACCATTATCGTGTTGGTGGCGTTGAACCAACCTTTTACACTTTGGATGCTCTATTCATTTTTCGTCAACATTCCAAAGGAGTTGGATGAAAGCGCGTTGGTTGATGGCTGCTCGAGGTTCCAAGCCTTTCGCTTGGCAGTGATGCCCGTGATGTGGCCGGGTGTGATCACCACGGGTCTTTTCAGTTTCCTTTTGGGGTATAATGATTTTGCTGTCACATCGATGTTGCTCACCCAAGAAAATCAAACCATGATCCCTAAAATTTCAAGCTTCTTGTTCAAAATCCAATCAGAAGGTCATGTGATGTATGCTGTTGCAGCCGTGGTTTCGGCGACAGCACCTTTGTTTGTCTTGATCATGTTCTTCCAGCGCCAATTGGTGGCTGGTCTTACAGCAGGCGCTGTGAAAGGTTGAGTTATGAAAGAATCCGAAAAGACATCGAGAGACAATATTTCATCTATCGCGATCAACACAGAAAAAGTTTTGCAAGTTGAGCGACGCGACTTTGTCGACTTGGTGCCCGAAGGCAGAAACCGCGTTCAATCAATGGACGGTTTTGATGACATCTACACTGATATCGTCGACTATATCGTGCGCTGTACGCACCGCATTTGGGATGAGCGCAACATTGGGCTGATCTATTCACACTATACCCATAACTGTGTGATCTACGGCACGATGGGAACCGTCTATAACCGCGAAGATGTTGTGCATGATACGATCCAGCGTATTGTCTCCATGCCAGAGCGGCGGGGCATGGCCACGCAAGTGATTTGGAATGGCAATGATGTTGATGGTTTCTACACCTCGCATTTGGTCACGGGCTCCGGACGCCACAGTCAATCCGGCCTCTATGGTGAGGCCACCGGGCGCAACTTCACCACGCGCACTTTTGCCGATTGCATGATCCTCAAAAACCGCATTTACTGCGAGTGGATTGTATCCGACACCATGATGCTATTTCGCCAGCTGGGTCTTGATCCTCTGGCCTATGCTGAAACGATGGCCAAGTCGCGGATCGAAAAAGGCCTGACGACATTTGACATCGGTGAGAACCGCAGATTGCTGGGGCAATATCCGCCAGAGTCAGTGGCAGATGTTTCGATTGCCAATACCGAGCTTGAGGCCGAAACACTGCGCTGGCTGCATGAAGCTTTCAACAAGCGGATGTTTGGCGTGATGAAGAATGTCTACGCTCCCACGGTTCAATATCATGGTCCACTGTTACGTGAGATCACGGGTGCTGCCGGTGTTCTGCATCAATATCTGGGATTGATCGGCTCGATCCCGGATGCAGGTTTCATGCCTCAACATGTCTGTTCGGTTGAGTGTGAAGAAGGTGGAACCAAGGTTGCCGTGCGTTGGCTGATGGAAGGCCATCATCTTGGTTTTGGTATTTTAAAAAGCTTGGGCGCGCCCACGGGCAAACGCGTTCAAGTGATGGGTATTTCACACTTCCACTATAGGGACGGCAAAATTGTCGAAGAGTGGACGCTCTATGATGAGATGTCGCTGCTCATGCAGGTGAGGCAAGCTCAGATGGAAAGTGAAATCGCGTAAAATTACAATCCAAAATTTATTTGCATTTTTCTAAAGGAAAATACGTCGTGCCCTCACCAACTGAAAATGTTCGCTTTGTCAAAGCCCCCAAACTCAATCAAAGTGACGACAACACATCGGTTGCTGCTCTCGTTGCCGAAATTCTTCTCGACGTGCGCAAACGTGGTGATGTCGCTGTTCGAGATTACGCCCTTCGCTTTGATAAATCAGAACTCACCCAGTTTGAGGTTACGGCAAAAGACCGCGAAGCCGCGTTGAATGCGCTCGACCCACAGACGCGCAAAGACACAGAGTTCGCCATTGAAAATGTGCGCAACTTTGCCAAGGCGCAACTCTCTACAATCTCACCACTCGAAATCGAAACATTGCCGGGCGTACATCTGGGCCACCGTGTGATCCCGATTGAACGAGTGGGCTGCTATGTGCCAGGCGGCCGCTATCCCTTGTTGTCGGCACCCGTCATGACCATAGTACCGGCCAAAGTTGCGGGTGTTGATGAAATTGTGGCCTGCCTGCCGCCCAATGCCCATCCGGCGATGATTGCAGGTTGCCATCTTTCTGGCGCTGACCGCATATTCCGCATTGGCGGTGCTCAAGCCATCGCCGCCATGGCCTTCGGCACTGAAACTGTGCCCGCAGTCACAAAGATCGTTGGCCCCGGCAATGCCTTCGTCAATGAGGCCAAGCGCCAAGTGTTCGGCCCTGTTGGAATTGACCAATTGGCCGGCCCTTCAGAAATATTCATTCTGGCAGATGCGACGGGTGATGCCGAAATGATTGCCACAGATTTACTGGCCCAAGCCGAACACGACGTCCGCACTCGCGTTGGCCTTATCACAACCGATGCCAAACTTGCGGAGGCAACGCTCAAAGAAGTGAACCGCCAACTCGAAAATCTCTCAACAGCAAATGTCGCAGCGCAAGCGTGGAGAGACTACGGCGAAATCACAGTCTGCGCTGACGAAGCTGCAATGATCAGATATTCTGATTTTGTGGCGGCAGAGCATCTTCAAATTCACACCGCCGACGCTCATGCAACAGCAGCAAAGGTGCGCAACTATGGTTCATTGTTCATCGGACAACTCGCCAGTGTTGTCTATTCCGATAAGTGCTGCGGCACCAATCACACCTTACCGACGATGGGGGCTAGCAAATACACAGGCGGCCTTTGGGTAGGCGCCTATGTCAAAATTGCAACCCATCAGTGGCTGGACGAACGCGGCGTTAGAACGTTGGCTGGTCCGGCCACACGCCAAAGTGCCAGCGAAGGCCTCGAAGGCCACCGCCGCGCCGCGCAGTTGAGACTTGACCGGATGCAGTCAATTTAGCAACTTTGAAAATTGCGGTCAGAAAACGATTGCCTAATCGAATAGATGACATCAGAGGTTTCGGCTCATACGCAAGTCCGCATCTGGTTCAAGAAGTGCTAAAACGAAGTTTCGTTTTGCTATTCTGCAATTCGAAGATTTTCAGGTTACATTAAAAATCAACCTGATCTGCTTGATTGTATCCAACCTGAAGTCTTCAGTGAAATTGCCTTTTCCCATGATCCTTTCCCTGCCTCATTTTAAAGGGGCAAAGTGTCTGCAAATCTAGGGGCTATGCAGTGTCTCAGTCTTTCACTCAGCCCGCAAGCTCAGCATTTCAAGATATCGAATATCCACGGGCTTGGCCAACAGTTCGTCCAATCTGTCAATCAAGGGCTTCAAATGCGCCTTCTTTAGATGGTCTTCCAAGGCCTCTTTGCTCGCGAAGTTCTCATAAAATATAAAAGTGTTCGGATCCGCTTGATCACAATGAAAGTCGTAATTGATGCAGCCAGGTTCGGCCCGCGTGGGCGCGACTTGGGCTGCGAGAATGCGCATTAATTCATCGCGCTTTTCGGGCTTTGCGACCACGGTTCCGATGATGGTGCATCCGGACTTGTTCATGTTGACTTCCTGTTCTGTGAAATGGCCACGGCCAGAATGATGATGAGGCCTCGGGCAATGAGCTGCTGTGAAAATTCGAGGCCCGCAAGAATAAGGCCATTGTTGATGAGGCCAATCATCAGGGCCCCCATGATCGATCCCACGACCGTGCCCTTGCCGCCAAACAGACTGGTGCCGCCGAGCACGGCCGCTGCGATGACAGAAAGTTCATCACCCTCGCCCAATTGAAAGCGGCCTGTTTGAAAGCGTCCTGCATAGAGCATGCCCGCGATTGCTGCGGCAAAACTCGAGATGATGAGCACCTTGAATTTGATATTGCGGGTGTTGATGCCGGAATAGCGTGCAGCCGTTTCACTGCCGCCAGTGGCCAGAACCCAACGACCAAAAGTCGAACGCCTGAGCACAATATGTCCGATCACTGCAGCGATCAACATCCAGAATAGCAACACCGGCAGAGGGCCGACATAGCCGCCACCAAAGAACCAGTTGTAACCATCACTCAAGACCGGCACGGCCTTGGTGCCGCTGACCCACATGGAGGTTCCCTTGGCAACACCCATCATGGCAAGCGTGGTGAGGAACGTCGGAATGCCAATGCGCGTGCTGATCACACCATTGATGACCCCCACAATCAAACCCGTCGCAACACCTGCAAGAATGCCTAAAGGCACACCACCAACATCCATCGCCATGGCCGCAGCGACCGAGGCAAGACCCGCCACAGCACCGATGGAAAGATCAATTTCTCCGGCTGCCAGCACATAGGTCATGGCCACGGCCATGATGGCGATGGGTGCTGTCTGGCGCACAATGTTGAGAAGATTGTTGGTGTCGAGAAATCCTTTGTGGCCCAAAGTTATCGCAAAGAAAATGAAAATGCCGACAAAGCCGATGTAGATAATGTTCTGGCGCCAGTTGGTGAGCCCAAGACGCATTGCGAGTGAAGGTGTCAAAGCCTCAGCCATGTTTTCGAACCTCTTGAAGGATTGTTTGGAGTTTGCGCTCGGCAAATTGCATGTTGCTTGCTGCAGTGTGATGTTCCGATGCGGGATCTTCGAATTCGTCGCGGCGCATGTCACGCAGCAAGCGGCCATCTGACATCACAAGGATGCGGTCACAGGCCGCAAGCAGTTCATTGAGTTCGGAAGAAATCACGATGATGGCTTTTCCCTGGCGCGCCAGTTCACGAATGAGCTGGATGATTTCGGACTTGCTGCCAATGTCGATGCCTGCGGTCGGCTCATCAAAAATGACAATACGGGGATCTGAAGCCAGCCACTTTGCCAGCACAACCTTCTGCTGGTTGCCGCCAGAAAGGGTGCGGACTGGCGCAGCCGCAGAGGAGGTCTTGACCTTCAGGGACTGGATTTTCTCCGCCGCGAGATCGCCCCATTTCTGTTTTGATATCCATCCCCGCGTGCTGATGCGGTCAAAAACCGAAAGACTGATGTTGTCAGCAACACTGTGTTCAAGCACCACACCTTGGCGCAACCGGTCTTCGGGGATGAGGGCAATACCTTGAGCAATGGCATCAGCAGGGCCTTTAAGATCAACCGACTTGCCAGCCACAGCAATATCACCAGACACCTTTGGATCGATGCCGAACAACAATCTTGCAACAGCACTTCTGCCGCTGCCGAGAAGACCTGCAAAGCCAACAACTTCGCCAGCGTGGAGAGTCAAGTTCAAGTCGATGGGCTTGTGACGTCCCGAAACATTTTTGAGTTCAAGCAGAACGTCGTCGCGCCTTGTATCTTCGCGCGTAATGCCCGATAGCCCACGCGACTGTTTGCCGACGATATGTTCGATGATTGATTCAAGCGAGAGGTCTGAAAGCGGTGCTGTAATGACGTGGCGGCCATCGCGCAGAATGGTCGCGCGATCCGCGATCTTCATCACCTCGTCCATGCGGTGCGATACATAAATGATGGCAACGCCCTCTGCCTTGAGTTTGCTCAGAAATGCAAAAAGCTTTTCAACATCATGGGTCGAAAGTGCAGTGCTCGGCTCGTCGAGAATGAGGACGCGCGCTTTCTGAGCGATGGCTTTGACAATTTCCGTGAGTTGGCGCTGGCCTGCACCCAGACTGCCAGCTTCTGCCAGGGGGTCAACATCGACATCAAGGCTTTTGAACAGTTCTGTTGCGCGAACAACAGCGGTTTCATCGTCGATGAGCCCTGAATTCGTCTTCAGTTCGTTGGCGAGAAAAATGTTCTGGGCCACGGTCAACGTCGGCACCAGACTCATCTCTTGAAAAATCATGGCAATGCCTGCGCGCTTTGATTCTTCAGTGGTGTGTTCAGTCAATCTTTTGCCGAGAACGTCTAACGTACCTGCGTCTGGCTTGTGGACCCCGCGCAAGATTTTGAGAATGGTTGACTTGCCCGCGCCATTGCCGCCCAGCAGCGCATGGATTTCGCCGGGCCGCACTTCCAGAGTGACGTCGTCAAGCA
>JANYHE010000008.1 GCA_025359215.1 Hyphomicrobiales bacterium | reverse complement strand
TATATCGCTGCCATTTTTGTCTAAAACGCCAGCTCTGAATGCATGGCACATGATGGCCGTTTTGCGCGTGGGCGATGTGGCGCGGCAATCTACTGTTGCTGGTCGTGATGATATTACGGCTGAGGCCGCAGCCTATATTATCAAATCATCGCCAATGACCACGGCATTGGCTTTGATGAATAACGATGCAGTGCAACTTGAACCCGCCGACCATCACATTCTTTATGAGCGTTTTGGTCAAAATTCCGAAGTGGTCGAGCGCCTTCTGAGTGAACCTGATTTGCCTTTGGATATTCGCATTACACAAGCCAAACGCACTGCCAGCCGGATGCGCCAATTGATGGCTGAAAAGGGCTGGGTTCCCGCCAATGACGCCTCCGAACTGGTGGCTGATGCCGAAGATACTGCAATCTTGCGCATTCTGATCGATGCTAATCCCGCTGAGCGGGCGCGCGCCACCTCATTTTTGGCCGCAAAAAATATGCTCACACCGGCTTTGATTGTGCGCTCGGCTTCAATGGGTGAGATGGTTGTGGTTGAAAGTGCCTTGGCTCATCTTTCAGGATATAATTCCGCGCGCGCCGCCGAAATGATGTACGCGCGTTCGCAGATTTCTTTCAAATCGATTTTCAATAAATCAGGTTTGCCGCAATCGTGCTTTGGTATTTTGAAAGCCGCTTGCGATGTGCGCAACGAAGCCAAAGATGAAGGCTTGCCGTTGGATTCCGAAAGTTTTGGTCGCCGCGTTTTGGAAGCCTTGATGACGCGCTATGAATATATGGGTTCAGCGGACCGGGCCAAGCAAGTGGAATATCTTGGCCGCTATGGTCAAGATCGTATTCGCAAGATTGCGAAGCAATTAAAGGCTGATCTGGTGCGGGCGGCCTAAGCCCAAATGCTTGTGCCTGAGTTTATGGCGGCTGTTCACTTGGTTGGCCATGGCAATTTTGATCAACTGGTTTACTTTGAACACGCTCCCGTGCCGCAACCCGGCGCAGGCGAGGTTTTGCTTCGTGTGTTAGCCGCGGGCGTAAACAACACGGATATCAACACGCGTGTTGGCTGGTATGCTGACGAGGTAAAATCTAGCACTGCAAATCTTGTGACCAGTGATATTATCACATCGTCGGGCGATTGGTCGGGGCAGGGACTGCGATTTCCTCTCATTCAAGGCGCTGATGTTTGCGGATTGGTTGTGGCGGTGGGTGCCGGCATATCGAACGATCGCATTGGCCAACGGGTGATTGTTCAAAGTTGCTTGGTATCTTTGAAACAAGGCTCGTTCACCCCTTGGCTTGGCTCTGAACGCGATGGTGGGTTTGCGCAGTTTGTTGTGGCACCTTCCGCTGATACTTATGCTGTTAACAGTGGATTGACTGATGCTGAACTTGCTGCGGTGCCTTGTGCATTTGGCACGGCCGAAAATTTGATCAGTCGCGCTCAGCTTAGGGCAGGCGAGCGGGTTCTCATCACGGGTTCATCGGGCAATGTTGGAATCGCTGCCATTCAACTGGCGAAGCGACGCGGAGCCCACGTGACGGCGATTGCTGCACCAGACAAAATTCCAAACTTGATGAGCGTGGGTGCGGATGCTGGTCTTGAACGAGGTGCGGCGCTGACGAATGCTGCAAATATTGATGTAGTGATTGATGTTGTGGGTGGCCCGCAATGGCCGGAGCTTCTTGATGTTCTCAATCCACGTGGTCGATATGCTGTTTCCGGTGCCATCGCTGGTCCTATTGTTGAGCTTGATTTACGAAAGCTTTATTTGAAGGATTTGACGCTTTATGGATGCACGACGCAGGACGCGCATATTTTTTCTGATCTGATTGGCTATTTGGAGCGCGGTGAAATTAGGCCGATAGTTTCTCAAGAGTTCGCACTTCGCGATATTGTGGCGGCGCAGAAGGCATTTTTGTTGAAGCAACAGGTTGGCAAAATCGTCCTGATCCCACCGCTTTAAAGTTTCAAAGAGTTTTCTTCAAGTATGGGGCAAGATTTCCCGAATTGCCGATTTTGATATTTGGTAGGTTCAGCCAATTCGCCATCGCTTTAATTTCAATTGATAGATTTGCGGCCACTTCTTCACAATTGACGAATTCTTCGTGATGAATGGCGTTTGCTAACAGAGTGCTATTTTCGCGGTCGGCTTTTAAGCATACACGGCCTGCAAAACTTTCTTCCTGCAAAAATGGTAATACATAATAGCCAAATTTCCGTTTAGGTTGAGGGGTATAGAGCTCTATTCTATAGTGAAAATTGAACAAGCGTTCGGTGCGGTCTCGGTCCCAGCAGATAGGATCGAATGGGGTGACAAGGGCGGCAGTTTCGATTTTTTTTGGGATTTTTGCGGCGCAATGAAGGTAGGCTCGTGGTTTCCAGCCCTCTACCGTGACAGGTTTGAGAATGCCTTCTTCCACCGCATCTTCCAAGGCCTGCTTGGCATCTGCGACGGGCAGGCGAAAATAGTCACGAAGGTCAAAGGCTGTCGCAACACCTAAAGCTTGGCCGGATAAATCCATGAGTTGCAAGATGCTATCGCGTGCCGATGGCGTGGGAAGGTTTAAAACTTCTGTTGGGATCACACGTTCTGGCAGATCATAAAACCTTTCAAAACTCTCGCGTTTTGCAGTGGTCAACAAGCCTTGGGCGAACAGGGTTTCCAGCGCCAGTTTACCTTTGCTCCAGCCCCACCAGCCGCCTTCACCTTTGGATTTATCGGGTAAATCACTTTGTGCCGTAACGCCGTGGGTGCTCACGAATTTCATAACATTTTTGAGGTAGGCTTTTTCAGCGTGGGCGAAATCACGCATCGATCTGTAAATGCCATCGCCATTTTGAGCGCGCGCCATGCGCCAACGCATAAGGGGGTGTAATTCCATGCGCACGAGGCTGGCCTCGTGGGCCCAGCATTCAAAAGCGGCCCGATGTGTGTGGTTCAATGTTCGTTTGTCGAGGGCCGCGCGATCGTAGTTTCCGAGCCTGGAAAACAATGGCAAGTAGTGCGAACGCGTGAGCACATTCACGCTATCGATTTGCAAAAGATGGAGGCGTTTTAGTTCTTTCTGTTGCGCAGCCCAGTTGGAAGCCTTGGCAGTTTTGATTTGCCCGAACCCTTGCGCGGCCAGCGCTATGCGCCGCGCTTGCGAAGCGGTTAAGCTGCTGCTTCGTGCCATTCTGCTTCAACGGGCAGGGCGGTTCCAGCAGGCAAAGACTTGTTGTGGCGATAGAGCGTTGAGCAATAGGGGCAGATGATTTCTTCAGCAGAACCCATATCCATAAACACATGCGGATGATCATAAGGGGGGGCGGCACCAATGCACATGAATTCCTTGGCGCCCACATCAATGCGGGCCAAGCCCATGGAGTTTTGAAAATGTGGTGTGGAACCTGCAGCCATGATATCCCCTGATTTCTAATGTGTTGCGATTAGCAAGAAAAAGGCTCGGATGCAAAAGTTCAATTCAGACGGTGTAGAAATTGCCTTTGAGGTTTGGGGCGAGGGGCCACCTGTGCTTTTGATCCACGGGTTTGCATCCAATGCTTTTGTGAACTGGCGTGACACGCACTGGGTGAAAGTGCTGAACGAAGCTGGCCACCAGGTGATTGCCATTGATAATCGCGGCCATGGGCAAAGCGAAAAACTTTATGATTCTGCCCTTTATTCTGCACCGATCATGGCGGAAGACGCGTTGCGGTTGCTAGATCATCTCAATATCGCTCAAGCTGATGTTATGGGTTATTCAATGGGTGCGCGGATAACGGCCTTTGTTGCCATGAATTATCCGTCGCGGGTGCGGCGTGCCGTGTTTGCGGGGCTGGCCTCGCGCATGATAACGGGCGTGGGCGGATCAGAAGAGATTGCACTGGCTCTCGAAGCACTGAGCGCTGCTGACGTTGTAGATCGGGGTGCCAAAGGATTTCGCATCTTTGCCGATCAAACCAAGAGCGACAGGCGCGCCCTTGCCGCTTGCATCCGGTCATCACGGGTGAAAATCGCGGCTGAGGCTTTGGCTGCACTTACCGTGCCTGTGATGGTTGTTGCCGGTGAGTTGGATGATGTGGCTGGGAATGTTGCCGAATTGATCAATGTTATTCCTGATGCAAAAGGTGTGGTTTTGCCCAACCGCAATCATATGAATGCAGTGGGTGATCGCGGATTTAAGGATGCTGTGATCGCGTTCTTAAATATTTCAGGGACTTTATGACATGGCACTTTCAAGGCGCTTGATGTTAAAAGTTGCGGGCGGATTAGCGCTTGCGCCTCAAGGTGTTTTTGAGGCCCGTGCCGCCAAACAGACGATTGCTTTGCAAAGGCTGATTGATGAAGCCGATATCGGAAATGGTGTTGTTTCTCTGCCTGCTGGAGAATTCGTGACGTCGACACTGCTGATTGACAAGACAATTCAATTCGCAGGTGTGCCCGGGCGCACGGTTTTGCTATCCAGAGATGGGGCCGCCATACTCAACATAAAAAATGCCGCACATGTTTCTTTGTCGGGAATTATTTTTGATAGCAAGTCTATCGATCTTCAAGGCAAAGCCGGAGGTGCTGGTGGCACATCTGATGAGAGCCCAAAATTTCAAGTGTTGGCTTTTGAGTGTGCCGATATTCTGATTGAAAACTGCGTATTTCGAAAAACTCAAACCAGCGGTTTAGGCTTGGACGCTTGCTCGGGCAGGGTGATCGGCAATCAGTTTTACGACATTGGTCAAGCAGCATTGTTAGCGGGCCGATTCAACGGCGAATATGAACAGCGTGGCCTGGAAATTGGCGGCAACCACCTTCACAACATTGGTGATAATGGCATTGTGATCGAGCATGGTGGAGCACAATCAGAAGACGATGGTTCGATCATTTCAAACAATCACATTGATGGTGTGCGTTCAGGCAGCGGCAATGGGCAGCACGGCAACGGGATTTATGTTTTTGCTTCCGATAATGTGATTGTGAGCAATAATCGCATTTTGAACACTGACTATTCAGGCATTCGCAACACCAGCAGCAAGCAAGTGCAGATTATTGGCAACTCAATTTCGCGCAGTTCAGAGGTGGCGATCTTTGTTGAATTTGCTTTTGAAGCCGCTTTGGTCAACGGCAATATTGTCGATGACTCATTCAGGGGCATTGAGCTGAGTGGTGGTGATGGCATTCTCGGCTTTAACGGCATATGCTCCAACAATATCGTGCGGCATACCAATCGAAAAACTGTAAATGTGGGTGCCGGAAAACATATTGGTATCAATGTCACCGCTATAAATACAATCGCGATTGGCAACATTGTTGAGACTGTTGGCGAAAATGAGTTTGGACCGGGCATTGGTATATTAATTCAAGATTGGTCTGCCAGCCATGCCCATGCGCTTCGAGATAATATGATCAAAGACGCGCCTTATGGCATTGGTGTAATTTTGGGTGAAGGTGCCACCGTGATCTCGGCTTCTGGA
>JANYHE010000142.1 GCA_025359215.1 Hyphomicrobiales bacterium | reverse complement strand
TCGTGCCGCATGAATTCTCCTGTGATGTGCCCTTGGTCTGCAAATTGCGCGGTGGGCCGAGCATGGATTTGAACCTGTTTGTGGCAAAGGGAAAGTGGCGTGCGGAGTGCGAAGTTGTAGCGATTAGAGGCACACGGCAATTTGATTTCGAAAACCCGATTACAATTATCTATGCCCTTGAAGGACGCTGTACCATCGCGGGCCAGGCCCTTGAGGTGGGAGATGCGGCGATTGTTGATGGCAAGGCGGCGGTTGAATGCGGTGGTCAGAATGCGATTTTGTTTGTTGGAAATTTGATAAACATAAGTACGTAGATTTCTAACTTTCACGGAAATGACTGGTGAAGGGCGGATTAGTTATCCGACCTAAATTCGTAAAAGCAGAGGCAGGAGCTTTTATAATTATTATGGAAGAGCAACTCTTTGAAGATAGAAAGCAAATCTTGATTGAAAATGTTCCCGATATGGTGATTCTAAAACACAGTTTCTTTTCAAACTTCCTATCCCTAGTTGACGGTAAATTTCACGCGGGGGCATAGTAAAAATCAAACGAAAGTCTGCGACTAGAATAGGTATTTTCAATTCTGACACTTCCAGTTTATTAGAGCACCGGATGGTCAATTGAATCCATATCCAGCTGCGATGAAGTAGTTGGAGCATTCTTCTTCGGTGAACAAGCTGCAGATGTTGCCGATGGCTTTCCAGAGTTCATCGATGGTTCTGGCAGCTGTTTTCCGAAGCCAAGATTTGAGTTTGGAGAACGCCATTTCGATGGGATTGAGGTCGGGGCTGTAGGGCGGCAGGAAGAGGAGCCATGCGCCTTTGGCCCGGATGATGTTTTCAGCGCGCTCGCTTTTGTGGGCAGCCAGATTGTCCAGGATCACGACATCACCCTGCTTGAGGATGGGGGCCAGTTGAGTTTCAACATAGGTATCGAAGATCACGCGGTTCATCGGCGCATTGATGACCCATGGAGCGACAAGGCCATGGCACTTCAGGCCTGCGATCAGGGTTTGGGTGCCCCAGTGGCCAAAGGGAGCCTTCGCGAACAACCGCTCACCTTTCAGGCAGCGTCCACTGGTCCTGGTCATCTTGGTGTTGGTGCTGGTTTCGTCGAGAAAGATCAACCGTCCCCGATGTTCGCGCATCTTGGGCTGGCGGCTTTGTCTCCATTCTGCCCGCGCCTGAACGAGATCAGGCCTGTCTTGTTCTGATGCCCGAAGTGTTTTTTTTGAAGCTGAACCCGCAGGCAATCAGGAAACGCGAGAGCGTGGCAGGGGCAACCGTGATTGCTTTTTCAGCAAGTAAAACAGCTGCCAGTTCCGGCATGGTGATGTCGCCTTGGGCGGTCACTGTCTTCAAGATAAAGTCTCGATGCGGCGGCAATTTGCCATGGCGGAAACCGCCACGAGGGCGTGCATCAATGCTCCCGGTCTCCTTAAAGCGCCGAACAATTCTGACAGTGGTTGACGGTGCCGTCTTGAACACGCGTGCAGCCTCACGCCGCGAGTGACCATCTTCTACAAACCCGACAACACACTCACGCTCTCGTTTCGACAAAGCTTGCGGCATGACAACACCTCCGCAAACCTTGAATCATCTTCAAACTGATTTGTGAACCCCCTTCGATCCACATCGACCATCCGATGCTCTAGGTAGCAGATGATATCTTTCTTCTCCATTTCTCAGGATGTGTTTCCAAATACCGCTTTCCTTTACCTTTGGTTTTATTTCTTCTTCGGTCTGGAGCTGCAGCAGAAGAACGCCATTTAGTGTTGGTCCAGCTTGCCTTTGATGTTCTTCGAAATCCCTCAGTAAATCGCAGTCTTGATGTACGATAATTGAATAACTGTGAAGTATTCCTTCGCCTTCATTTGCGACAGGGTCATATTCATACTGCATCAAGCCACTAAGGATTTCGCCTTGACGCAGTTCTGCGGTCAAACCTTCTTCGTTATATGCGCTCAACAAGGATACCCTTTTCCCAATTACTCTTCGTCAAAAGACATAGATGGGCGTTCGACAATTCTGGTCCCTGACGCCTTGATGCGATGGCGTGTTTTTTCAGCCAGCATTTTTGAATTGGTGTTTTCCATGTGCCATGAGTACGATTCGAACATGCTGTCGCAGACCTTCGCCAAACTTTCTCCACTAAGGTGAGAAAGTACATAACAAGCTATGAGACGATACTTTGCGTCGATAGGAGAGCTTCCTATTGAATTTAATGTTGACCAATAGGCGATATTGCCGCCAGTTCCATCCTGAATGGGGAAATGTACAATTTGATTTGATGCATTTGCGATGTAATTTAAATTATCTTGGGGGTAAGACGGTAGGTTCAAGAGCATTCCTGAGTTCGTCGGTGATGCACCATCTGAAAGCATTGCCTGCCAATCTGTTGAAGTGTGTGAGAGTATTAATTGCATTTTGTACCTCTACTTTTTCTTCAGAAAAGAAATCTACGTCGATGAAGTAAACAGGCTCGTTGTTATTCATATTTTGCGCAATACCGTGCTGCAACAAAATCGATCCAGATCCATCCGGATTTTTCAACCTCAACGCTCGTTGAGCAAATCCTTCGAGACTAAGTTCGAAATCTGGGATTGAAAGTTCACCAAGCAGCTGAGGTTTCAGTAGCCGTGACCATGGTGCATCCGCTAAACCTAATTTCTTTCGATCAATTGCATCAACATATCTTAGACCTGCGCGATTAAAGAAACTTGGGCTATAAACTTCGTTCAAAGCTTCGATGGCAGGTCCGAAATTTTCAATGAATAGTTCCCAGCTATTGTAAGCCGAGGCTGTTAACGAAAGCGACTCTCCGCTTAGAGCTATCGTATGGCTGCGATCTTCAGTTGTGAATTGATAGTTAACTTGTCCAACTTGCTGGCCGAGCATCATAGAAACTTCAGGCGGCAAATTCATTGGTAGATTATGGGTCGGTTGCATAAGAGGAAAACGATTTCTTATTTTCTCTTGAAATTCGGCTGGTGGAGCACTTTCTATCCGAAGCAGCTTCGGAAATTTTAATTGGCAAACAACCTGCACCAGAACCAGAGGTGCCTTCGCATAGTGCTCGCGAGG
>JANYHE010000130.1 GCA_025359215.1 Hyphomicrobiales bacterium | reverse complement strand
ACCAATATGCCACCAAACCCGACAACGACATTCAACGGATTATCCACAAAGCGGAAAGCGACCAAAGCCACCACGATATAAAGACAGATAATTGAGCCAGCTACGGAGAAATCTAGAAAGCCTTTGTAAGTGCCGTGATGTGCATCCATGCCATTTGCAGCGTGGTGTGGATTTTGGGAATGGTCTGCCATTTTCGATTCCTATAAAAAGATGAGATCTCTTACTATCTAATCGTTGGTGCAGCCGCAAGCCGCACCGAATGTCGCGGGCCTTGCTGATGAAAAAGATTTAATACCATTCCACGTTGCAATGCGCCATAATGCTGCAATGCAACAAAAAATCAAAGAAAAGCGCGTTCTCGTTCTCCAAGGCGGGGGGGCGCTTGGTGCCTATCAAGCCGGTGCCTATGAGGCGTTAGTTAAAGAGGGCCAGGAACCGCAATGGATTGCCGGGATTTCCATCGGGGCAATCAATGCAGCGATTATAGCAGGCAACACGCCAGAAAATCGTGTCCCTAAATTAAAAGCTTTTTGGGATAAACTCTCATCAGGTTTGCAGGGCTCATCATTATTGCCGGGCCAACAAGGCCGCTCGTTGTTTAATGAAATGAGCAGCATGACTGCCGCCATGTTTGGTATTCCGGGCTTTTACACACCGCGCTTGATCTCTCCATTATTTTCATGGCCGGGCAGTGACGGCGCCCTCAGCTTTTATGATACCACTCCTTTGCGTGACACACTGCTTGAGCTGGTTGATTTTGATCTTCTCAACAGCGGAAAAATTCGCTTCAGCATCGGCGCTGTCAATGTGCGCAGTGGAAATTTCAAATATTTCGACACAGCAACTGAAACACTGCGCGTGGAACACATTATGGCCAGCGGCGCATTGCCACCCGGCTTTCCACCAGTGCTGATCGACGGCGAATATTATTGGGATGGCGGCCTCGTTTCCAACACGCCGCTCGAATATGTCATCGATACCGCAGATCGCCGTGATAATTTATGTATTTACCAAGTTGATCTGTTTTCGGCCCGTGGCCTTCTGCCTAAAACCATCATGGAATCAGCCGAGCGCGAAAAAGAAATTCGCTTCTCCAGCCGCACCCGCATGAGCACCGCCGCAGCTGAATCTGACGCGCATTTGCGCAGCGCCGCGCGCAAGCTTTTGAAAAAATTACCCAAAGAATTGCTGGATGATCCTGATGCCAAAATCCTGTTGGAAAATTCCCGCAGCAGTTCCATCACTGTAATGCATTTGATTAACCGCCCCACCGAAACAGATACACAATCCAAAGACTATGAATTCTCACGCCTCAGCATGAATGAACATTGGGATGCAGGGCGCAATGATGTGGTGAAATCGATTGAAAGCCAAGCGTGGCGCACCCGCAAAATTCCAGCCAATGGCATGGTGACATTCGATCACGGAAGGAAAAATAAAAATGAATTTGTCTGATGTGAAGAAAAATGCTTTTGCAATGCCCCTCACCTCGCCGTCTTATCCGCGTGGGCCTTACCGTTTTCTAAACCGTGAATATCTCATCATTTCCTATCGCACGGATCATGAAGCTCTGCGAGCTGTGGTGCCAGAACCGTTGCAGTTCCCCGACCCCATCGTAAAATATGAATTCATCCGCATGCCAGATTCGACGGGCTTTGGAAATTACACGGAATCTGGCCAAGTGATCCCTGTTACTTATGAAGGGGTTGCTGGCGGCTTTGTGCATTCGATGTATTTGGATGATGACGCACCCATCGCAGGTGGACGCGAAATTTGGGGCTTCCCTAAAAAGCTCGCTAGCCCAAAACTGCGCGCCGAAAAGGATACATTGGTTGGCACTTTGGATTATGGTTCCATTCGCGTCGCCAATGGCACCATGGGCTATAAGCATCAGTCGTTAGATTTGGCCAAAGTCAAAGCCAGCATGGAAGCTCCAGGCTTTCTGTTAAAGATTATCCCACATGTCGATTGCACCCCGCGCATTTGCGAGCTTGTGCGCTACTATTTGACCGACATAAATGTGAAAGGCGCTTGGTCTGGCCCCGCTGGGCTTGAGCTATTCGACCATGCACTTGCACCCGTTGCTGAATTGCCGGTACGCGAAGTATTGTCCGCCACCCATATACTTGCCGATCTCACTTTGGGATTAGGTGAAGTTGTCCATGATTATTTGAAGGATTGAAAACATGAATCTCAACAATAAAGTTTGCCTCGTAACAGGCTCCGCTTCTGGTATCGGCCAAGCCATTGCTGAGCGTTATGCTGCTGAAGGTGCGAAAGTTGTGATCGCAGATTTAAATCTCGATGCTGCCAACGCAACAGCTGCTTTGATCAACACAACTAAGCCCGGCATGGCCATGGCCGTCGCTATGGATGTGACCAGCGAAGAACAAGTGAACGCAGGCGTAGCCGCCGTTGTCGCTGCTTGGGGCACTGTTGATGTGCTTGTCTCGAATGCTGGCATTCAAATCGTTCACCCCCTCGAAGATTATCCTTTCGCCGACTGGAAAAAAATGCTCGCCATTCATTTGGACGGCGCATTTTTGACGTCAAAAGCTGTGCTTCCGCATATGTACAAGCAAGGCTCGGGTTCGATCATATTCATGGGTTCGGTGCATTCAAAAGAAGCCTCGCCCTTAAAGTCAGCCTATGTCACAGCCAAGCATGGCCTCATCGGTTTGAACAAGGTGATCGCTAAAGAAGGCGGCAAACATGGTGTGCGCAGCAATGTCATCTGTCCAGGATTTGTGAAAACGCCATTGGTCGAAAAACAAATTCCAGAGCAAGCCAAAGCTCTGGGCATTACGGAAGATGAAGTGATAAAAACCCTCATGCTCGGCGGCACCGTAGATCATGAGTTTACAACTGTTGCAGACGTGGCCGAGATCGCGTTTACTTTCGCAGCCTTCCCCACCAATGCACTGACGGGACAATCACTTGTGGTCAGCCACGGTTGGTTTATGGAATAAACGAAAGTAAATCTTCGAGAATATAAACAGTATCAGGCAGCAAAACCCCACCCCATTCATAGGTGCCAAGCTTAACGAGTTTGGCACCTAATGCTTCATAGAAGCTCCGTGCACGGATGTTTTCAGCCAGCACCCCAATCGTCATGGTGGTGCCACCTCTCGCCAACCAGTCATGCACAGCGCAGGCAATCAAGTGGCGCCCTATACCACGGCGACTATGTGAAGCCGCGATGTAAAGTCCCCATAAATGCCCATCTTGGTTTACGATATGCTTTTCGTCGGAGCCACCTGAGATAACAAACCCCACGGGCTTTCCATCGTCATAAGCTGCAAGCACAAACCGGTCTGCATTTGGAATAACGGCCTGCCACATGGGCAACCGCGTTTGATCAGTAAATGAGTTGATTAATTCAACAGGCAAAATATCCGCATAAGCCTCCCGCCAACACTGTACATGCAAGCGGGCCATGGCTTCGGCTTCATCGAAAATTGGACGCCGAAACTCTAACGTCACAAAGTCTCCAACTCATCAATCAAACTAGAAATCACACTCAGCCCCTTTTGCCAAAACTGTGGATCAGTGGCATCCAATCCAAATGGCTTCAACAATTCCGAATGATGCTTGGTGCCGCCGGCTTTCAACATATCGAAATATTTTTCTTGAAAACCCGTCTCGCTTTCGCGGTATCGCGCATATAGAGAATTCACTAAGCAATCGCCAAAAGCATAGGCATAAACATAAAATGGCGAGTGGATGAAATGCGGAATGTAGGTCCAGAAGGTTTCATAGCCGGGGCCGAATTCAATTGCATCGCCCAAGCTCTCGTGTTGAACTTCCATCCACATCGCATTGATCTGGTCTGGTGTAAGCTCGCCTTCACGGCGTGCTGCATGAACTTTGCGTTCAAATGTATAAAACGCAATCTGCCGCACCACGGTGTTGATCATATCTTCAGCTTTTGAAGCGAGCAGAATTTTCCGCTTTGCCTTGTCAGTGGTCTCACGCAGCAAAGATTGGAAGGTGAGCATTTCGCCGAACACAGAAGCCGTTTCAGCAAGCGTTAGAGGCGTATTCGCCATCAAAGCACCCTGCTTGGCCGCAAGCACTTGGTGCACGCCATGCCCAAGCTCATGAGCCAATGTCATCACATCACGCGTCTTGCCCAAATAATTGAGAAGCACATAAGGGTGGGCCGATGGCACTGTGGGATGCGCAAACGCACCAGGCGCTTTGCCTGTGCGTGAAGGCGCATCAATCCACTTCTTATCAAAGAAATCTTTGGCAATCGAAGCCATCTCTGGTGAAAAAGCACCATAAGCTTTGAGCACTAAATCACGCGCATCATTCCACGGCACTTCACGCGTGTCTTCAGCAGGCAATGGCGCATTGCGGTCCCAATGCATGAGCTTCTCTTTGCCCAGCCACTTGGCTTTCATTTTATAATAGCGGTGTGAAAGTTTTGGATAAG
Source organism: Hyphomicrobiales bacterium (assembly GCA_025359215.1). Lineage (GTDB taxonomy): Bacteria > Pseudomonadota > Alphaproteobacteria > Rhizobiales > Aestuariivirgaceae > Aestuariivirga. The sequence continues at coordinate 2,571 of JANYHE010000130.1, read as the reverse complement.
CCTCACGCACCGCAGCAACCAAAGCATCAACCACAGCAGGTTCAACGCGGTTGGATAAATGCCGCGCTTCGGCAATATCCTTAAACCCACGCCACCGATCAGAAATTTCTTTATCCTTGGCCAGGGTGTTGGTGATCAGCGTGAATAATTTAACATTGTCACCAAATGTTTTTGCCAGCGCCAAAGAGCCCGCTTTGCGCAAAGCTTCATCAGGGCTTTGCATCAAATTCAGAGTGGGTTCCAACGTCAGCTCTTCGCCATTCACATTAAATCGCAAACCTGCCATGGTCTCATCAAACAAGCGGTTGAAAGCACCAAAACCAGTTTGTGATTTCTCGAGAAACAATTGCTCCGTCTTATCATCCAACTGGTGAGGCTTTTCCTTGCGCAAGTTTTCAATCCATGACCGATAATGCGCCAGAGCAGGAACTTGCATTGCTGCTTCCAAAGCTGCATCATCAATCATGTTCACTTCAAGCTCAAAAAATAGCAGACCCGTCGAGAGGTCAGTGATTTTTGAATTCACATCGCCATAAAATTTTGAACGCGCTGCTTCGGTGGTGTCGCCCACGTAATAGAGTTGCGCGTAAGACCCAACACGCCCAATCAAATCATTCAGAGCTTCATAGTCTTTCACAGCATCGGCAAGGCCAGCACCATCCATCGCCGAAAGCTTGCCCTTATAGAGCGCGCTGAAAGCAGCAGATTTGACAGCAGCACTCTCTAAGTCAGCAGCAAAAACGGGTGAATCGGGAGATTCATAGAGGTCTCCAAGGTTCCATTCCGGCAATTGACCCAAGTTTGGCGCAAGCGACATAAATATTTCCTTTCTGTGTTTAAACCAGCATATGGCCCACGTTTACAGGGAAAACAACCCAAACAGCTGGCCAATTTCCACCTGAAAACACCAATCTGTGCCCAAATGTGCTATCGCGTTAATAAGGCTTTTACCACTCGCTGCCAAAAATGCCTTTAACAAGTGGCCAATCATGGCCCGAAGTTTTTTTGGTGAGTGAACATAACCAATGACGTCGCGCGTATTGATTGTAGAAGACGAACCAGCTCAACGCCGTATTTTGGAAGAGATGGTCAAGCGTTTTGGTTTTGAAGCCCTCACCGCCGAGGACGGTTATAAAGGATTGCAGGCTTTATCAGCGCCATCTGGTGCTTCAATTGAATTGGCCATTCTCGATTTGATGATGCCCGGCATGGGCGGCTTAGAATTTCTTGAGAAACTTCAAGCCATTCGCGGCGATCTCAAAGTCATCGTGCAAACCTCGCAAGGTTCGATTGAAACTGTGATCAAAGCCATGCGCGCCGGCGCTGATGATTTTGTTGTAAAGCCCGTCTCGCCAGAGCGCTTGCGCGTATCCATTCAAAACTTGCTCAAAGTGAATGCCCTGACTGAAGAAGTAAAACGCCTTAACAAAAAAGTTTCAGGCGCTCTCACATTTGATGATCTCGTTGCTTCCTCAGCAGGCATGGCCAACGTCACAAGGCTTGGCCGACGGGGTGCACAATCCAATATTCCAATTCTGATCGAAGGTGAATCAGGCGTCGGCAAGGAAATGATTGCCAGAGCCATTCAAGGCGAAAGCGAACGCGTGGGCCGCCCCTTTGTGGCTGTAAACTGCGGCGCCATTCCTGAGAACCTCGTAGAATCGATTCTATTCGGCCATGAAAAAGGTTCCTTCACGGGGGCCACTTCAAAACATCTTGGTAAGTTCCAAGAAGCCGATGGCGGCACATTGTTTTTAGATGAAGTAGCCGACCTTCCGCTCGACATGCAGGTAAAACTTCTCCGTGCCATTCAAGAAGGCGAGATTGATCCTGTGGGGTCACGCAAATCTGTGAAAGTTAATATCCGCCTGCTTTCAGCAACCAATCGCAATATGATTGAGATGGTCAAAGCCGGAAAATTCCGCGAAGACCTTTATTACCGCCTCAACGTGTTTCCCATCATGGTGCCGCCTTTGCGTGATCGCAAAGAAGATATTCCGGCTTTGGTCAGCCACTTCATCACCAAACTCAGTGCTGAAGAAGGCCGCAAAGTTCACGGCATAACCAAACATGCGCTGGAAATGTTGCAAGCCTATGCTTGGCCCGGCAATGTGCGCCAAATTGAAAACACCATTTTCCGTGCTATTGTTTTGTGCGAAACCGATACGCTCGACATTCAAGACTTTCCACAAATTGCAGCATTGGTTGACGGTTTCGAAGTCAAAATTCCACCCGCCCCTATTCCAGCCCCCCACACTTTGCGCAGGCCCGATGGCAACAACCAAGTGCTGAACCGCACCACGCAAGGCCAAGTGAGCGATGGCAATGCGATTGGTGTTTCAATTGTCACAGATGGCGGCCACATCCGCACCTTGGAAGAAGTCGAAGCCGACATGATAAAGCTTGCAATGCACCGCTACCGCGGTCAAATGTCGGAAGTGGCGCGCAAATTGGGGATTGGTCGCTCGACCCTCTACCGCAAAATGCGGGATCTAGGCCTTGATGAGGCTGTCGGTCTCTAATTATAAGTCTGAACCGCTTTTGCAACCATTGAATTGCCATATATAAAAG
>JANYHE010000065.1 GCA_025359215.1 Hyphomicrobiales bacterium | reverse complement strand
TAGCTTTCCAGAAAGCCAAACTTGCATTTGAGGCTGAACTCATTGCTTCAGGTCTCACCTATTCGATTGTAAGGCCAACAGCCTTTTTCAAATCGCTTTCAGGCCAAGTGGAAAATGTAAAAAACGGCAAACCCTTTTTGGCGTTAGGCGATGGCAATCTCACGGCTTGCAAACCCATCAGCAATGAAGACTTAGCGCGTTACATCGCAAAATGTCTGGACGATAAACACTTGCAAAACGCCATTTTGCCCATTGGCGGCCCCGGACCTGCCATGACACCACGCGCCCAAGCAGAGCAGCTCTTTCAACTTTTGGGCAAGCCCACGCGCATCCGCCAAGTGCCAGTGGGGTTGATGGATGCTGTTATTGCAGCGCTGTCTATATTGGGGCGCGTTTTCCCGCACCTTGCCGACAAAGCCGAATTGGCACGCATTGGTCGGTATTATGCAACAGAGTCTATGCTGGTTCTGAACCCCACCACTCAAAAATATGACGCCGAAGCAACGCCCTCTTTTGGCTCTGACACGCTAGAGCAATTCTATGCCAAACTGATTAGCGGTGAGGCCACTGTTGATCTTGGCGATCACGCTATGTTTTGATGGATTAAAGCAGGCGCAAAACTGGTCCTAACCGTGAGGAAGACCGCACGATAGAAAGCTGCAAACGGAGATTTACCCCCATGAAAATGACCACCGAAGAAGCCTTTGTCAAAGTTCTGCAAATGCACGGCATTGAACATGCCTTTGGCATTATCGGTTCGGCTTTCATGCCCATTTCAGATATTTTTCCAAAAGCGGGCATTCATTTTTGGGACTGTGCGCATGAAGGTTCCGGCGGCATGATGGCCGATGGCTTCACCCGGGCCTCCGGAAAAATGTGCATGATGATTGCGCAAAACGGTCCCGGCATCACTAATTTTGTAACACCCGTGAAGACTGCTTATTGGAACCACACACCGCTGCTGCTGGTCACACCACAAGCAGCCAATAAAACCATTGGCCAAGGTGGCTTCCAGGAAGTGGAACAGATGGCTCTGTTCAAAGATATGGTGTGCTATCAGGAAGAAGTGCGTGACCCTTCACGCGTGGCCGAAGTTTTGAACCGCGTGATCATGAATGCCAAGCGCCATTCAGCTCCGGCACAAATCAACATGCCACGCGATTATTTCACCCATGTGATTGATATTGAATTGCCGGCAATGGTGGAATTTGAACGACCTGCTGGGGGCGAAGATGCCATCGCTGCGGCGGCCGATTTATTGTCGAAGGCGAAATTCCCCGTCATCCTCAATGGTGCAGGCGTGGTTTTGGGTGGGGCAATTCCTGCTTCAAAGCTGCTGGCTGAAAAACTCGATGCGCCTGTGTGTGTGGGCTATCAACACAATGATGCTTTCCCCGGAACCCACCCCTTGTTTGCAGGGCCGCTGGGCTACAACGGTTCGAAAGCGGCCATGGAACTCATCCAACAAGCCGATGTGGTGTTGTGTTTGGGCACAAGGCTTAATCCGTTTTCCACGCTGCCGGGATATGGCCTGGATTATTGGCCAAAATCAGCACAGATAATTCAGGTGGATATTAACCCCGCCCGCATCGGCCTCACCAAACGTGTGGCGGTGGGCATTGTGGGCGATGCTAAGAAAGTGGCCACTGCCATTTTGGCCAAGCTGGCACCATCGGCAGGCGACCATGACCGCAAAGCGCGTAAAGATTTAATCGCCACCACAAAATCACGGTGGGCCCAACAGCTCTCATCGATGGACCACGAGAACGATGATCCCGGCACCACATGGAATGAACGCGCAAGAGCAGCAAAACCAAATTGGATGAGCCCGCGCATGGCTTGGCGTGCCATTCAAGCAGCCCTGCCCCGCGAAGCAATTATCTCATCCGATATTGGCAACAACTGCGCCATTGGCAATGCCTATCCTTCATTCGATGAGGGCCGCAAATATTTAGCACCGGGATTATTTGGCCCCTGTGGCTATGGCCTGCCATCCGTTGTCGGCGCCAAGATCGCCTGCCCTGATGTGCCCGTCGTGGGCTTTTCTGGCGATGGTGCTTTTGGCATTGCCGTCACTGAACTCACAGCCATCGGCCGCAAGGAATGGCCAGCCATCACGCAAATTGTGTTCCGCAATTATCAATGGGGTGCCGAAAAGCGCAACAGCACATTATGGTATGCCGATAATTTCGTAGGCACCGAATTAGATGAGCAAGTGTCTTATGCTGGCATCGCTAAGGCATGCGGGCTTGAAGGCATCGTGGCCCGCACCATGGACGAACTCACAGCCGCCCTACACAAAGCCATAGACAACCAAATGAACCACAGCAAAACCACGCTCATCGAGGCGATGCTCAACCAAGAATTAGGTGATCCCTTCAGAAGAGACGCAATGAAGAAGCCAGTTGAAGTGGCGGGAATTGATAAGAAGGATATGAGGGTGCAGGCATGAGCGCCTTTACATTCTTATAATGGCGTGACATTTTCTAGGCCGCCCCTAGATAAATACTTCCAGATACCAAAGTTGATGATCAGCAGTCCGCCAATCATAATGAGTCCGCTCTCGCCGCCAATATATTCGAGCACAGCAGGCGATTTGGTTTGTGACACTTGGCTGGAAAAATTCCATGCGGTATTTGCTGCACCATGCGCAATGGCTACTGGCCACACGCTGCCAGACCAAATTCTGAGGAAGCCATAGAAAGCTCCAGCAAGTGTTAAGGTTACGAGAAATAGGATTGTTACAAGCCAAGGGTTGCCAGAACTATGATAATAATTTGTGGTCAGTAAAATTGGCAGATGCCACACCCCGTGCAAAAATCCGACGATGAGCATAGCACTCATCTTGCCGAAGCCTTTCATGTGCGGCAACATATAACCGCGCCAGCCTACTTCTTCGCCTAACGCAAACAATATACCGATAAAAAATCCAATCAGTAAATCAGGCCCCAGCATGATAAAAGAGCCTGAGATTTGCGGTGCCGCAAGCGTTGTGAGCCCCGCCAAGGTGAGAATTATTAGTCCCACTGCATGTATAAGCGCAGGTCCACCAATCGCAGGCAGCCAGCCCCTCAGCCCAGTCCGGGTTAATCCAAGTTTGACTACGGCTTGGCGAAATCCACCCTCAGGCGCAAAGACACTCAGCATGAGTGCTGTTACAATTGCTGGTGTTAGCATATTTAATGGGAGGCTGGCCTCGCCAAGTATTGGAACTGCAAGCCGCACTAAAATGGCAAGCCCCAATGCTAGTACATAAAACACAAATGCTTTGGTTGAATTCTTGAATGCCATGGCCACCTCTCCTGCCCAATCCACGGAACACACACCGTCAACTGCGCCCAATCACCCTATCATGCTCGACAATTTGATGCCAATCCGCGAGTTGTATAAAAGTTAGATGTTGTCAAGCCTTCTGAAGTGGCCACCCCTTCATTGTTAGTAAGATTCGTCCTATGATTTCTGTGAGAAGACTTACCCATGCGCAATATTGCTATCGTCCTCATTCTTATCGCTGTCACATCACCTGCATTTGCCGATGCCATTGATGGTGACTGGTGCGCGGAATCTAAACATCTTAGCATTAATGGGCCAGAGATTACGTTGCCATCCGGAGCCGTTATTCACGGTGAATATCGCCGCCATGAATTTCTCTATCAGGTTCCTGTGGGCGATCCTGATGCGGGCGCACTGATTTATCTGCAGCTTCAGGGTGAAGATAATATGAGTCTTTATCACTTGAAAGACGGTAAACCCGTTGATGGCGAGTCGTGGTTGCGCTGTGAACCACGCACAACCAGCTGAAAGAATCTGCAAGATAATGTGCACGAGACGTGGACGGATTTTGGGCTTCTGCTAGATGCAGTTCAAATTAGGAGACCCCCAATGCAATTTTCACTCAATCACATGGTTGCCCCGAAGCTTGGCTATGCTGAGTTCTTTGATCTCGCTTTACGCCTCGGTGTAAACGCGGTGGAAATTCGCAATGATATTCCAACCAGCCTTATGGGCAACAAGAATGCCAAGATGATTGGCAAGTTGGCCAAGGATAAGGGCATCACGATTTTGAATGTGAATGCTCTGCAACGCTTCAACCAATGGAATGGGGCCAAAGCCTCTGAGGCGGCAAGGCTCGCCGAATATGCAGCCCTCACCGGGGCCAAGGCTTTGGTTTTGTGCCCTACCAATGACAAAAAATATAAGCCATCAAACGAAGCGCGTTTGGATGCCTTGCGGGATTCGCTTGCGGGTCTTGCACCCATCCTGCAGCATTTTGGTTTGATCGGATGCGTTGAGCCTTTGGGCTTTGAAGAATGTTCGCTGCGGTTAAAAGCTGAAGCCGTGGCCGCCATTGACGCGGTGAAGCAATCGAAACGCTTTAAAGTTACGCATGACACGTTTCATCATTTTGTTGCGGGCGAGAAGGAATTGTTTGCAGGTCGCACCGCGTTGATCCATGTTTCTGGCGTCACCGATAAAAAGCACACAGCCGCCACCATGCGTGACCCGCAGCGGGTGCTGGTTGATGGCCATGATCTCATAGACAATCGCGGCCAAGTGCAAAAGCTGATTGCAGCAGGTTATAAGGGCTATGTGTCGTTTGAGCCGTTTGCAGCCGAGGTTCACAAAAGCAAAATGATTGCCCGTGAGCTGGCCCGCAGCATGGATTATTTAGAAGCTTAAACCTCTCGGCCTTTGGCCTGCCACAACGCATGCACCTCATCCCAAGGGGGTGCACGATCGGCCTCAAAACCCAAAACTTTGCCCGTGGCCATGGCCTTAAAACTTTTCATTGCTTTAAGATGCGCACCCGCAACGAGATAAGCTCTCATGGCATCTTTGCTCTCCCAAACAGTCATGGTGTGATGGATGCCATTGATGGTTCGCGCTTCAGCACTGATATTGCCTGAGGCCGCTTTCGCTTGGATCATGGAACGAACAGCGTGATACCAAAATCGGGGCGTGTGGTAGGCCTTATTCAGTTTCAGTCCGGTGATAGAAACATAGATCATGAGTTTTCCATTTGTTGACAGTGTCATCTTTCTATGACAAATTGTTGACAGTGTCAACAAACTAAAGCGAATAGATCAATGATGAAACCTCAGAATAGTTGGATAGAAAAATATGGGCCATGGGCACTGATCACAGGTGCTTCAGACGGAATTGGACTGGAAATGGCCAGGGGTGTGGCGGAACGCGGATTGAATGTGGTTTTGGTATCACGCAATCAAAGCAAGCTCAATGAACTGGCGCAGAACATTCAAGCCGAATTTGGCGTTCGGACGCAAGTGATTGCGACGGACCTTTCAGAAGCGGCGGAAGTTAACCGGGTGATCGACCTCAGCCAACAGTTTAACATTGGACTGCTGATTGCCGCTGCGGGTTATGGAACGTCAGGAGAATTCATCAAAATTGAAGTTGTGTCTGAACTCAACATGCTCGATGTGAATTGCCGCGCCAGCTTGGCCTTGGCACATGCTTTTGCGTTGCGCTTGGCACCACGGAAGCGAGGCGGTATCATTTTGTTCAGTTCGTTGGTAGCGTTTCAAGGTGTTCCATTTTCGGCAAACTATGCTGCATCCAAAGCCTACATTCAGACATTGGCAGAGGGCCTTCATATTGAATTGAAGCCACATGGAATCGATGTTCTTGCGGTGGCACCCGGCCCGGTTCAAACAGGCTTTGCGGCTCGTGCGGGTATGCAACTGGGCCAAGCGGCAAATCCAGTCGATGTGGCTCGTGCCGCTTTGCAAGCTCTTGGCCGAAAGTCCACCGTTCGCCCAGGTTTGCAGGCTAAGCTGCTGATGGGCTCGCTCGCGATGTTGCCACGTGCCGCAAGAAGCGCAATCATGGGGCAAATTATGTCAACCATGACGAAACGTTACAGATGACAACCAAACCAAAACGCGCAGAGCTTCGTGAGGCTTGTATCTCTGAGGCTTTTCGCATTGTTGAAGAGTCGGGTGTTGAAAATTTGAGTTTGCGCGAAGTGGCAAGGCGTCTGGGCATATCGCATCAGGCACCTTATCGGCATTTTGCCAGCCGTGATCATATCTTGGCGGAAATTATTGCACTGAGTTTTGATGAGTTTTCAGTCTATTTGAACAGTCGTCCCTTAAACCAGTCCGTACATGATGATTTGCGGCATATGGGTCTGCACTATCTGAATTATGCGAAACATCATCCGCTTAAATATCGTCTGATGTTCAATACGCCGATGCCCGACCCTGTGAAGCACATCAACATGATGAACAAGGCCCAACATGCATTTTCAATTTTATCGGAACGGCTTGAACACACCCCGCTGCGGCCTCTTGCCTTATCAATCGAGTCATCGTCCAACCTTGAAGCACTTTTCGTCTGGTCTATGTTGCATGGCCTTGCCAGCATTTTGCAATCAGACGTGTTGCCATCCCTGAAACTGACAACATTGGAAAAGAAACATATGATCGCACATTGTTTTGCGAGACTTTCGCAAGCGCTACAACCATAAAAAAAAGGCGGCCCATTTAAAATGGACCGCCGCATTTTCTAATATCTATGAGTCTTACGCCGCTTCTTCAGCTGAATCATCTTCCACCTTTTCGCCAGCAGCAGCGCCACGCTTGGCGTTGCGGGCAAGGAAGTCTTCCAATTCACGAATGCATTGGTCTTCATCCACTTTGCGCACCGCCGCAAGCTCACGCGCAAAGCGAGCCAGAGCTTGTTCAAACAATTGACGCTCAGAATAAGACTGTTCTGGCTGGCGATCTGAACGATACAAATCACGGATCACTTCAGCCACCGCAATCACGTCGCCAGAGTTGATCTTCGCATCATATTCCTGAGCACGGCGGCTCCACATCGTGCGCTTAATGCGGGCGCGACCACGGATCACCTTCATCGCTTGTTCAATCAACGAACGATCAGCAAGATGGCGCATGCCCTTTTGCTCGGCCCGGTTGGTTGGCACTTTGAGGCGCAATTTTTCTTTTTCAAAATCAACAATATAAAGTTCAAGCTTGGTGCCAGCAATTTCTTGCTCTTCCACATTGGTAATACGTCCAACGCCGTGAGCAGGATAAACCACCAATTCACCAATTTTGAAGTTGATCTTCTTGGGCGCTGAGGCTGCAGCCGGCTTGGCAGCCACGGCAGGCTTAGGAGCTGCTGCAACGGGTGCAATAACAGGCTTTGCAGCAACAGCGGGAGCTTTAACAGCAACAGGCTTGGCCGCTGGCTTAATAGCGGGCTTTGCAGCCGCCTTAGCAACAGGCTTGGGCGCAGCTTTTGGCGCGGGCTTCGCAGCCACTTTCGCCTTCAGTTTCAATTTTGGCGCAGCCTTTGCGGTGGCCGCTTTGGCTTTGACTTTAACGCTTGCAGCAGGAGCCTTTTTGGCTTTTGAGGTTGGCATGTCTGTTTATCGCCCTTTTTTATCGTTGTTCTCCACCGCAGAAACGCTCAAATTCACTTTTGGCGTTAAAAAATCCGAGCGCGAACGCCCGGATGACAAAACTGGGTGGTTTTGACTGTATAAAAAGACCATAGCACAAATTTAAGGAAATTTAAAGACAGGACCGTCCGTGTACGGTCGAATTTCGCCCCAAAAGCGTTAATTTCTGGGGATTATGGTTAATCAGCGCAAATCCCAATCTAAAAAGCACTCATCACTGGGATTTGCACCTTGTTAATCCCCCTCGCCGGGCTCTGGCGAAAAATGCGCATCAAACTTGCCTTCAACGCCATCAAATTCCTTCGCATCTGAAGGGGCGTCGCGTTTTACAGTGATGTTAGGCCATTTCGGCGCATAGTCGGTGTTGATCTTGAGCCACTTATCAAGACCGGGCTCAGTATCTGGTTTAATGGCATCTGCGGGGCATTCTGGCTCACACACTCCACAATCAATGCATTCATCAGGGTGGATCACCAGCATGTTTTCACCCTCATAGAAGCAATCTACGGGGCAAACTTCCACGCAATCCATATATTTACATTTAATGCAGTTTTCAGTGACGATGTAGGTCATTTCATTCCACTATATTCGTTGTCGCAAAAACAATTAGCTGAGCGATTGATCCAATGCACCCATTTTTTCTGTCGCAGCCAAAGCTTCTGTCCCAGGTGTGAGTTCTTCGTAGAGCAGACTTGCTTGGGACGCATAGCCACGTCGCTCAGGTTCAGCCAAAACCCGCACGACTTTCACTTGGTTGTGCAAGGCGATTGTCAGCACATCTTGCGGCTTCACCACATGGCTGGGTTTGGTCAGGCGCACTCTATTCAGGCGCACATGGCCCGCTTCCACCAATTCACAAGCCAAACTGCGATGCTTCACAAACCGTGCATAAACCAACCATTTGTCAATGCGCTGGCCCAGTTTAACCCTGCTTCATTTGCGCTTTCAGCGCTGCCAATGCGGCAAAAGGTGAATTGGGATCCATCGGCTTTTCAGGCTTTGGTGGTCGGGGTGGCGGGCGAACCGCCTCGGGCGCACGGTTAGGCTTATATTTATCACGGTGATTGAACTTGGGCTTCACCTCGGCACCATCGGCTGGCTTTTCACGCCTTTGAAAAACCGGACGAGGAGCGCGTTCTGGTTGTTTGCGGAAAGGACCAGTATCTTTTGGCCACCAGACATTAATCTCAATTATTTCCGGGGCTGGAACATCCACAGGCGGAGTTTCAACACCAGCCACCTCTATTGCGGCTTCGCCCTCAACTGGCGGAGCAACCACCACAGGCACTATAGCCGCAACAGGCTTTGCCACCTGCTTCTTTTGCGCACGGAACCCAAGGCTCACCAGAATTTCTTCAAACTCTTCGCCAGAACAGCCCACCAGTGACATCATATCAGACACAACACAGAATCCGCCCCCTTCAACAGCACCCGCTGGGCGCTGCTCTTCAGGAATGCGCGGTTTCCAGAACACCCGGTCACGAATGAGATCAGCAAGGCGTTCCAACATATCAACGCGCACAGCACGCTTGCCACACACACGGTAACCGCAGATCGCATAAAACCCTTCGGGCTTGCTCAAATCAGCTGGTGTGGAGGTCAACCCATTGGCAGGAGGGGCTGCAACGTTTTCAGCTTGATGCTTTTGCAACCACCACAGCAGCAACCGCATATCTGTCGCTGCTGGTTTTAACAATGCAGGCAGGAACAAATGGAAGGCTCCAAAGCGCACCCCAAGCCCGCGCAGCTTGGCGCGGTCGTCTTGGCTAAGGGCCTTCACCTCTTCAATCACGCTCTCGCGCGGCAACACACCAAAATGTTCAACAATGCGAAATGCCATGCCCCGTGCCAAAGGCTCAAAGCCCTCAGCATCTTCCAATTTAATAAGCGGTTCCAGCAACGCTGCTAAATAACGCTGCACAAATTTCTGCAAGCGCTCGCGCACTTCTTCGCGGCCAGCGCCCTGCAACACTTCATCGGCCACCACTTCAGCCCGTGGGCGCAAAGCATGGTCGCCGGCCAACACACGGCCCACAATATTGCCAGCCCAAATAATCTCGCCGTTGCGATTGAGCTTTAAATCGGTGTCGGTGGTCATGGCCAGTGATTTGGCGCGTTTGCCAATTTCCTCTGTCACCGCAGCAAGGCTAGCCGTTTTCAGCAGGCGAATATCAGCGGCTTCGGCATTGTCAGCTGTGAAGTTGAGACCTTGAATATGGCCAACAAATTCGCCTTCAACTTTCACTTCTCCGCCATCTTCAACAGTCGTCATCAAGCCTTCCTTTCGCGCCAGCCGCTGCATCAATACACTGCTTCTGCGATTGATGAAACGCTGAGTTAGCTTTTCATGCAAGACATCAGATAATTTATTTTCGATCTCTTTTGCCCGCGCTTGCCAATAAAACGGCGCTTCCAGCCAATCGTTCCGGTTGGCAATGAAAGTCCAGCTTCGCACATGCGAAATACGAGTGGACAAGGCATCAATGCCCCCTTCCATATTATCGCTCATCGCCAGTTGTTTGGAAAACCAATCTTCCGAGATGAACCCCTTACCCGTATGGAGATAATGAATAATGCGCCCGATCAGATGAGCGTGTTCAGCAGGCGAAATATTGCGGTAGTCTGGAACTTGACACACCTCCCATGTGCGGCGCACGTCTTTGAGGGATTTGATCAAGCTCACAATTGAACTATCGCGACACATCGCCTCGAGTGCTCGCACATCGGGCGCATCTTGAGCCCGCGTTAGGCCTGCTATCTTAGGCAAATATCCAAGCGATTTTCGCAAACCATCGAGAGACCGAAAATCCAGATCGGGGTTGCGCCATTGCAAATTACGCACCGAGTCAAAATTATGATTTTCAAGGCGGTCGATCATTTCCTGATCAAAGGGTTCGGCCTCTGCCGTCACCCCGAATGTACCATCATTCATATAGCGCCCGGCCCGGCCCGCCACTTGGCCAAGCTCACCGGGGTTTAGATTGCGAAATTGAAAGCCATCAAATTTGCGTGTGGCGGCAAAAGCCACATGGTCCACATCCATATTAAGGCCCATGCCAATGGCATCAGTCGCCACCAGATAATCCACATCGCCCGACTGATAGAGTGCCACTTGCGCATTGCGCGTGCGGGGTGAAAGTGCACCCATCACCACGGCAGCGCCACCGCGCTGGGTGCGAATAAGCTCAGCCACCGCGTAAACCATCTCAGCCGTAAAGGCCACAATAGCGGTGCGGCGGGGAAGGCGCGATAACTTCTTCTGCCCAGCGTAAGCCAATGTGGAGAGTCTGGGCCGCGTGACGAACGTGCAATGCGGCAACATCTTTTCCAAGATTGGTCGCATGGTGGCAGCGCCTAGAAGCATGGTCTCTTCAGTTCCGCGCCGATGCAAAACCCGGTCTGTAAATATATGGCCGCGCTCAAAATCTGCACAGAGCTGCACTTCATCAATCGCCAAAAACGGCACTTCAATATCAGGCGGCATCGCCTCCACAGTGCACACCCAATAACGCGGCTCTGGCGGAATGATTTTTTCTTCGCCCGTGATCAGGGCCACGGCAAGATCGCCCACCTTTGCCCGCACCCGGTCATAAATTTCACGCGCCAGCAAACGTAAGGGCAAACCGATCATGCCTTTGCCATGCGCTAACATGCGCTCAACGGCGAGGTGGGTCTTTCCGGTATTTGTAGGCCCCAGAACGGCAGTGACGGGGCGATGTGGTGGCATTGCAAAAGAGTAGATTAGAGTTTGACCAATTAAAACAATAATTTTCAGTCATCCCAATGAAAGTTGGGAACCCATAGTCGCGGTTGGATTTTTGTCGCAAAATATACCAACCGCTTAACCGATAGATTCAAACAAGAACGAACCACGCCCGAATCGCTACTGAAGCTTGATTCAGTTTTTGTTCCTTTGAGGACGTGGGGTGTTGCAGACCTATGGCGATCATCGAAACAACAATTGGCGCAATGTTGCGGTATCCAGAAACCGTTAAAGTTAAACTTCAAGTGCTTATGGTTAATCAATTACCTCACGTAACCTCATGCAAGCGTTAACGAAATTAACGAAGCGTTCCATGTGAGAACGGAACACGCCCGAATCGCTATTCAAGCAGTTTTCTAGTTTTGTTCACGCCATAGGTTGTGGTTAGAACAGCTATGACCCATAGACGGAAATGGTCATGCATGCTTTTTGCCGCAAAAGTTCCCCGCGGCATTAACCTCGTGTGCCAAATGTGGAATCGCATATTTCTACTGTGAAATGCACTGCTGGCTTGACCTGTCAATTCAGCCCCCCTATAGAAGCCGCAACAGGAGCTGGAAAACCTATTTCCGGCTCGTTCTTTTGTATGGAGATTACTATGGCGCGTCGTTGTGAATTAACTGGCAAAGGTCCGCAAGCGGGCAACAAGGTCAGCCACGCCAACAATAAAACCAGAACTCGTTTTATGCCAAACTTGTGTCAGGTGAACTTGATGAGCGAGGCCATGGGCCTGTCTTACAACATGCGCATCACAGCCCATGCATTGAAGTCGGTTGAACATCGCGGTGGTTTGGATGCGTTTTTGTTGAAGGCCAACAAAGATGATTTGTCGATCAATTTGCGCAAGCTCAAGGCCGCCATCACCAAGAAAGTTGAAGCTGCTCCTAAAGCCGCTTAATCTTTTCAAATAAATTCTAAAAGCCGCTCTGGTTCAGGGCGGCTTTTTTGTTATGGTTCATCCATGGTTCAAAAAAGACATGACTCTAATGCACCCCGCGATGGCAGCCCAAGGGTGCATTCATCGTCAACACTCCGCAATTGTGAATTGGGGAGGTTCACCGATGTGGCTGAGCGCGTGGTGATTGCTGAATCCACGCTTGGCGATTATTCTTATGTCGAGCGTCACACGGAAATCATCTACGCAACTATAGGTAAATTCTGCGCAATCGCTTCTGATGTGCGCATCAATGCGCTCAACCATCCGATGGAACGGATTTCCCAACACAAAATAACCTACCGTCCGAATGAATATTTTCTGTACGCAAAAGTCGACAAAGAATTTCGCGATGAGCGCAAAGCAGCCGTCGTCGAGATCGGCCATGATGTGTGGATCGGCCATGGCGCAATTATTCTGCCGGGACTAAAAATTGGCCATGGTGCCGTGATTGCAGCGGGGGCCGTGGTGACAAAAAATGTGGAGCCTTACGCGATAGTGGCAGGCGTTCCCGCGATCCGCATAAAATGGCGCTTCAAAAAATCCATCCGTGAACGGATCATTGTATTGGGATGGTGGCATTGGACACATGATAAGTTAGCCACCGCCGTCGATGACATGGGCAAGTTGAAGGTCGAAGAATTTTTAGAAAAATGGGAATGACGCCCTTCTCCCTCCCCGCAGAGCGGGGAGGGTGGATCGCGTAGCGAGACGGGTGGGGAGCTCCGAGCTAAAACATTGATTTCCTCACCACCCCATCCGTCACGCCGAAAGAAGCGCGCCACCTTCCCCGCGCTGCGGAGAAGGATAAGTTAGAAAAATCGATAAGCAAGGCTTGATTATTCGGTAGCGAACACTAGATGTAACTATTATAGTTACACAAAAGGGAATACCATGAGTTTTTTGTCAAATTTGAATTGGCGTTATGCCACCAAGAAATATGATACCGCTGCAAAAGTACCGCAAGAAAAGCTGGATCAAATTTTAGAGGCCATCCGCATGGCCCCAACATCAAATGGCTTCCAACCCTATGATGTCTTGGTCATCACAAACCCCGCCATCCGCGAAAAGCTCAAACCTGCTGCTTATAACCAACCACAAATCACTGAAGCCTCGCACCTGCTGGTGTTTGCTGCTTGGGATAATATCCACGAAGGCAATCTGGGCAAGGTGTTTGATGCCATGGAAGCTGTGCGCGGCAAAAGCGAAGCTTTGGATGAACGCCGCAAAAGCTCCATTGCCGGCTTTGCAGGCAAAAGTGCTGAAGAAAATTTCACTCACGCAGCCCAACAAGCCTTTATCGGTTTAGGTTTCGGCTTGGCAGCCGCCGCTGAACTGAAAGTGGATTCAACCGGAATGGGTGGCTTCAACCCCGCTCAATTTGACGAAATCTTAGGCCTGAAAGCAAAAGGCCTGCGCAGTGTGGCCTTGATGCCTGTGGGCTACCGTGATGCAGCAAATGACTGGCTGGTAAACCTCCCCAAAGCAAGGCGACCAAAATCTGAGATGTTCCACGAAGTTAAGTAAACTAAAAAAGGCGGAGGATTAAATTCTCCGCCTTTTTTTCTTTATTGGTGCACTGCTTGAATTGTGGTGGGATTTGAGCTAAATCCCACCTTAGTTAAGTCCCGTATCGGAGA
This sequence comes from Hyphomicrobiales bacterium, assembly GCA_025359215.1. Classification (GTDB taxonomy): domain Bacteria; phylum Pseudomonadota; class Alphaproteobacteria; order Rhizobiales; family Aestuariivirgaceae; genus Aestuariivirga. Next base: position 13,466 of record JANYHE010000065.1, on the reverse strand, counting down.
TTATCATGGCTGATGTACCTACCATTACCCTTCGCCCTGATTCCAAAGGCCGGATCGCTTTGGGAAAGTTTGCAAAGAATGTATCTAGCTTTCGCGTCCACGTCGAAGCGGACGGCAAACTGGTTCTTGAACCATTTGCGGAGATTTCTCTGCGCGAACGTTGGATTTACGAGAACCCAGAAATTTCTGCATCTATCGACCGTGGGATGGCAGACGCAAAGGCCGGTAGGGTGGTTTCACGGGGTAGTTTTAAGAAATATTTGACTGAGTGACTTTGAGATGAATTTCGAGATCGCTTTCTCTGTTGAGGCTGACAGCCAACTAACAGCGCTCGAAATCCAACCACATCTCATTAAGCGATTGAAAGCTGTAAACAAAGCTCTTGCGTTTCTGGAAACCAACCCGCGCCATCCCGGCCTGAAGACGCATAAATACAAAAGCAAATCAGCTCTCGAAGGCGGAGACGTCTTCGAGGCTTACGCAGAAAACAATACGCCCGGCGCTTACCGCATATTCTGGCGCTACGGCCCCGGTAAAGATGTGATCACGATCATTGCAATTACACCGCATCCGTAACGAAGGGCAACTAAGTTGGCATTTAATAGAGACAATGCTTTCACAATAAGTCTGACCGATCCGGATAGTCCTGATACAATCCAAACAACAACAAGTATGTTGACGATAAGGGATAGTCTTTACATATTTACCACAACGGCAATTTATCGAATTTTAACTGCCAACACGCTGGATCCAGATCGCAAGCATCCTGAAACAATGCATTCATATGAAAAAATCTATTCCATCGGCTCACACAAGCCAATGGTCGCTCGAACCATTATTCAATTCAATGATATTTTCAAATTTCTAGACTCTCCGTTGAATCAAGAAAAGTTAATTAATCGACTTTGGACTTGCACCAAACATTTGTTAGATTGTGAAAAGGTAAGTTTCTACGTTTATGATCAAACAATGAAACTAATGCCCCTGTGCGATAAGATTATCGAAGAAAATAGGGATAAGGGTAAAATTCCTGCACTTCCCAAAGTCCCCGATCTTGATACGTACATTTCACATTTCCTGTTTAGCGGTAAGCACATGTTGACCGAAGTTTTTGGGTTTCTGCATGATTTTTTTGACATGCCATACAGCGCAAAGAATTGCGCACACTTTGACAAGCACATAGAGTGGACTACCAAGAAATTTGGAACCGAACATCCACTTAGCAAACTGCTTTGCCAAGATGAAAATTGGATGAGAGTGATTGCCGAATGCAGCAATGCGATTAGACACCCAGAACCCGACCAGGTAGTTGAAATTCAAAATATGGTATTTAATGCAGGAAATAGATTTTCTACTCCGAGCTGGAAATACAATCTTACAAAGAAAAGTCTGGGAGAATATAATCATCCTGTTGACTTGATAACTGACCTCGACACTTTCTGTCACAACATGGTGACTTTTCTTGAGGAACTCATACTGTGGTCTGTAGAGGAAATTTTTAAGACTTCGAAAATTTATAGCTTGCAAAGTTATTCAAGCGAAAAAATGAATACGGATTGTCCGGTGAAGTATTTTGTCGGCGTAAAGTCTCCGTTCTTCTCCTTGAATGAAAAGTAGTTAAAACAACAAAAAAGGCGCTGAATTGCTTCAGCGCCTTAAATTCATCCGTGAACGGATTATTACTCGCCTTGCGCTTCACCAGCAGGCGCTTCAGCTGCCTGCTTGGCGCTCAAATCTTCGCCTGTGGTTTGATCCACTTGCTTCATCGAGAGGCGCACCTTGCCGCGATTGTCAAAGCCTAACAGCTTCACCTTCACTGCATCGCCTTCCTTCACCACGTCAGACACTTTATTCACGCGGTGCGGAGCAAGCTCTGACACGTGAACGAGGCCATCTTTTGCGCCGAAGAAGTTGATGAACGCGCCGAAATCGACAACCTTCACAACCTTGCCATCATAGATCATTCCTACCTCTGCTTCAGAAGTGATCGACTTGATCCACTTCACAGCTGCAGCAATAGACTCGCCTGAAGACGATGCCACTTTGATTGTGCCATCATCTTGGATGTCGATTTTGGCACCCGTCTTTTCCACGATTTCGCGGATGACCTTGCCGCCTGTGCCGATCACTTCACGAATCTTATCGGTTGGAATCTTAAAGGTTTCGATGCGTGGAGCATGTTCGCCAAGACCTGGACGGGCTTTTTCCAAAGCTTCGGCCATCTTTTCGAGAATATGCAAACGACCATCTTTCGCCTGCCACAAAGCAACCTTCATAATCTCTTCGGTGATACCGGTGATCTTGATGTCCATTTGCAGCGCAGTCACTCCATTGGCAGTGCCGGCCACTTTAAAGTCCATATCGCCCAAGTGATCTTCATCACCCAGAATATCAGACAGAACTGCAAAGCGTTCGCCTTCCTTGATCAGGCCCATGGCAATGCCAGCCACTGGAGATTTCAAAGGCACACCAGCATCCATCAGCGCAAGCGATGCGCCGCACACGGATGCCATCGAAGATGAACCGTTTGATTCAGTGATTTCGGATACAACACGCATGGTGTAAGGGAACTCATCAGCCGATGGCAACACCGGATGAATGGCGCGCCACGCCAATTTACCATGGCCAATTTCGCGGCGGCCAGTGGCCCCCATGCGGCCCACTTCACCCACCGAGTAGGGAGGGAAGTTGTAATGCAGCATGAACTTGGCTTTGAACATGCCGTCCAAGCTGTCCACATATTGTTCATCTTCGCCAGTGCCCAGTGTGGTTACAACAAGCGCCTGTGTTTCACCACGGGTGAACAAAGCAGAACCATGTGTGCGTGGCAGAACCGAAGCTTCAGCAACAATGGCGCGAACTGTTTTGGTGTCGCGGCCATCAATGCGAAGGCCCGTATCCAAAATCGAATTGCGCACAACATCTTTTTCAAGGTGCTTGAACGCATCAGCCACTTTCTGGGCAGATGGGGCTTTTGCATCTTCAGCATCAACCAGTGAGGCCAAAATCTTTTCTTTCACTTTGGCAACAGCGTCTTGGCGATCTTCTTTTTTCACAATCGCATAAGCAGCGCGAACGCCTTTTTCGCCAGCCTTCTTCACAGCCTTGTAAAGCTTTTCTTCATCAGGCGGTGTGAAATCACGAGCAGCGCGTGAAGAACGTTCAGCCAAACGAATGATCGCATCAATCACAGGTTGGAAGCCAGCATGACCAAACATCACAGCAGCCAACATCTTTTCTTCCGAGAGTTCTTTGGCTTCTGATTCAACCATGAGAACAGCATCAGATGTTCCGGCTACCACGAGATCAAGATCAGATGTTTTCATCTGGTCTTGGGTGGGGTTCAAAACAAATTCGCCATCAATCAGGCCAACGCGTGATGCACCAACCGGGCCCATGAAAGGAATGCCAGAAAGTGTGAGCGCAGCAGAGCAAGCCACCATGGCCACCATGTCTGAGTCATTTTCCATGTCATAAGAAAGCACAGTTGCAACAACTTGCGTTTCAACCCGGAAGCCTTCTGGAAACAGGGGGCGAATGGGGCGATCGATCAGACGAGAAACCAATGTTTCTTTTTCTGAAGGGCGGCCTTCACGCTTGAAATAGCCACCGGGGATTTTGCCAGCAGCATAGGTTTTTTCTTGGTAATTTACAGTAAGCGGGAAAAAGTCAATTCCAGGCTTTTCAGAGCGGGCGGCAACGGCTGTGCCGAGAACGGTGGTTTCGCCGTAAGTGACCAGGATTGCAGCATCTGCTTGGCGGGCAATGCGGCCCGTTTCGATGCGAAGGGTGCGGCCACCCCATTGGATTTCTTCTACGTCAATTTTAAACATTCATATTTTCCTTAATGTCCTTCTCCGCCACTTTGCTCACCAACCTCTGGACGGAATCCCCTTTGGACAAATGACCAGAGCCCTATTGCCGTGATCAATTTGTGAGGACGCAAAGCGGCAATTCGGTGATCCGCTTTACTCATATGTACTTGCTGAAAGAGCCCTCATCCGCCCTTCGGGCACCTTCTCCCACGCGAAGACGCGCGGGCGAAGGCTATCAATTTCACCCTTCCCCCTCAGGGGGAAGGTGGCCGAAGGCCGGATGAGGGGCCTTCGGGAATGTGTGTTTTAGCGACGGATCTCGAGACGCTTGATCAGCGCCTGATAACGTGCGTCGTCCTTGCTCTTCAAATAATCAAGCAAGCTGCGGCGCTTGGCCACCATTCGCAAAAGACCACGGCGGGAATGATTATCCTTTTTGTGGGTCTTGAAATGTTCGGTGAGGTAAATAATGCGGGTGGTGAGAATGGCCACTTGAACTTCAGGTGAACCTGTGTCGCCAGCTTTGGTCGCATAATCTTTAACAAGAGCAGTTTTGCCCTCAGCAGTCATCGTCATGTCTATTCTCCGGGCATCGGTTAAAGGTTGAACAGCCTCTTAGTTTTTAATGAACCTTGAGATATTTCGCAGATCCCGAGGGGCCTGCCATCATGGTTCACCAGAACTGCGTCGCAACTGACGGGGGCACTCGCCCCACGGAGCAAAACCGATTGGCCTTGCCGCAGTTTTGCAGCGTCCTGATCCATTACGGCCAGTGCCGGGATGCCGTCCAGCACGGTCACAATAGAGCGCAATGCACCTTTCAGCGCATCATCGCTGGCGGGTCTATGGCGCATTTCTTCGAGCTTTTCCAGTGAAATCATATCTTTTTCAGTAAAAGGCCCAACTTGGGTGCGGCGCAAGAGCGTGAGGTGGCCAAGGCACCCCAACGCCCGCCCGATATCGCGCGCCAGAGCGCGAATATAAGTGCCCTTGCCACATACGGTTTCAAAATCGGAATAGTCTGGATTTGAAGCATCGAGGAGACGAAGCTCCTCAATTATCACTTGGCGCGGCGTCATTTCCGGTTTTTCACCCGCCCGCGCCAAATCATAAGCCCGAGCACCGTCAATTTTTAGTGCCGAGTAAATGGGTGGAATTTGGGTGATTTCACCCAAAAACTGCGCAAGTATTGACTCAATACTTTCTTTCGAAGGCCTGCGATCAGTTTGCGCGGTAATTGCCCCTTCTAAATCATCAGTCTCAGTTTCAGCACCCCATTGAATGCGAAACTGATAAGTTTTTCGACCATCCATGGCCCACTGAACAGTTTTTGTGGCTTCACCCAAGGCAATTGGCAATAAACCAGTAGCGAGTGGATCCAATGTTCCTCCATGGCCTGCTTTCTCAGCGTCAAACAGCCATCGTATTTTGCCCACGGCTTGCGTGGAAGACATATTTAAAGGCTTATCAAAAACCACCCAGCCATGAACTGGTGTGCCACGTTTTTTCAATCTTGGCTCTCAACGTCTCTTTTTACCACTGGGCTGCGCAAAATTTCATCAATTTTGCCTGCATAGTCCAAAGCAGTATCGATTCGAAACCGAATATCGGGCGTGTATTTCATGGCAAGCTTGGGCGTCATCAACATACGGATATATTTGCGATTCCGGTTCAGCGCTTCCAGCAATTGCGGCTCCTGCCCCACAATCAATGTGCGCACAAAGGCAGTAGCAATTTTCAAATCTGGCGAAATCTTCACCTCAACAATGCTGGCCGTCAACTTGTCCAATTCCGGATCATTGGTTTCCCCGCGCAACAAAATCTCAGCCAGGGCATGGCGAATAAGTTCGCCAGCCCGCAGCATGCGTTGAGAAGGAGCAGAAGAATGGGCCATTAAACCTCGTCCAGTTTTTTGTAAGCAGCTAATCTCTCGTGGAGAGTGCCTGTATGCAATTCAAACAAATGATTATCATAATCATGAAAATAAAGCGACTGCCCTTCGCCCAAAACCCGAGGGCGCGATTGGCGAAAATCCAATCCTAATTTTTGAATCGCCGCCTTGGCTACATCCAATTGTGCAGGCGAAACTTTAAAGGCCACATGATTATAAGTGCGCGAAGGCAAAGCATCACCTTGCATAATCGCAATCCACAAACCGCCAACATCAAAAAACCTCTCAGCTGAAAGCGAATGTTGTTTTGTGCCCGAACCATAAACCTCCCGCCCACCCAAAACATCAGCAAGAATACGCGACATTTTTTCAAGGTCTTGAACAATGAAGGTGAGGTGGGAAAGGCCGGAAATCATTGGCTTACCATCCCAATATCATCCGCCCCAACAAGCGTCCCGGTGCCAATGTGAAAAATCCGGCAACAACAAGTCCGCCGAAGTAAACGCCCCTCATGATTTTCCTATGTCGTGCAATGTTCCCGCGTCTTGCCTCGTATACAGCAATCGGCAAATTAACTGTGACCAAAATTGAAAGGAGATGGATCACGCTAAAACCCATAAATGTATTGATCGTTCGTATCCAAAACGAGCTGACAGCAACACCTATCATTAAAACCACCCAGACATAACCCAAAATGAGATGTGTCCGTGTTCCTTTGGTTGAGACTAACTGGTAACTGCCCAGCAAAAATCCTGCAAGTGCCGCCAAACTATGGCCGATGATAGTGGGTGTAAATCCGATTAATTCTGCCAAATTACTTCGCCTAAGCCAGCGTCCGTTGCACCTTCTCAACTCTAAAGCACTCAATCACATCGCCAGCGCGCATGTCTTCATAATTGGCGAACGCCATGCCGCATTCTTGGCCGCTCTGCACTTCTTTCACTTCATCCTTGAAGCGCTTCAGTGTTGAAAGCTCGCCGTCATGCACAACAACGTTGTCACGGATCAATCGAACTTTGGCGCCGCGTTGCACGGTGCCTTCAGTCACCATACAGCCAGCCACCTTGCCAACCTTGGTGATGTTGAACACTTCCAGAATTTTCGCGTTGCCGAGGAATGTTTCGCGCATTTCTGGCGCAAGCTTGCCGCCCATGGCTGCTTTAATATCATCCACGAGATCATAGATAATATTGTAATAGCGAATTTCGATGCCCTGCTTTTGTGCGGCATCGCGCGCTTGCCCATTGGCACGCACGTTGAAGCCTAACACAACAGCACCCGAAGCCGCAGCCAAATTAATGTCGCTTTCCGAAATACCGCCCACCGCATAATGCACCACGCGCGACCGAATTTCTTCATTGCCAATCTTATCAAGCGCTTGCACAATGGCTTCCGCAGAACCTTGTACGTCGGCCTTCACCAAAACTGGGAATTCCGCACGGCCCGACTGGCTGAGCTGGCTCATCATTTGTTCAAGTGATGAACGCACCATGCCTGTGCCACGGGTTTCGCGGCGCTTGCGTTCACGGTAATCCGTAATTTCACGGGCTCTGGCTTCATTTTCAACAACGTCAAATCTGTCACCAGCCTCAGGAGCAGAATTCAAACCAAGCACTTCAACGGGAGCCGAAGGCCCTGCCGTCTTAACTTGTTCGCCCTTATCATTAACAAGTGCGCGAACCCGGCCCCATGCGGAACCCGCCACAAAAAGATCGCCCAATTTCAATGTGCCGCGCTGAACCAGAACGGTGGCAACGGGGCCACGGCCTTTATCAAGCTGCGCTTCCACCACAAGGCCCGAAGCCTCACGATTGGGGTTGGCCTTGAGATTAAGAACTTCGGCTTGAAGCAAAATCGCTTCCAGCAATTTATCGAGGTTCGTGCCTTTTTGGGCAGAAACTTCAACATCCATGGTGTCACCGCCCATGCTTTCCACAACAATTTCATGTTGCAGCAAATCAGTGCGCACCCGCGTTGGGTTGGCCGATTGCTTATCAATTTTGTTGATCGCCACAATGATGGGAACACCAGCAGCGCGGGCATGTGAAATGGCTTCCACAGTTTGCGGCATCACACCATCGTCAGCTGCAACAACCAGAACCACAATGTCCGTGGCCTTGGCACCGCGCATACGCATCGATGTAAAGGCTTCATGGCCAGGTGTATCAATGAACGTCACCAAACCACTGTCGGTCTTCACTTGGTAAGCACCAATATGCTGCGTAATGCCGCCTGCTTCACCCGTCACAACGTTGGTTTTGCGGATCGCATCCAACAACGATGTCTTACCATGGTCAACGTGGCCCATGATTGTGACAACCGGTGGGCGCGGCAATTGCGAGCCTTCAACATCATCATTCGCACCCAAGCTGTCAACAACATCGCCTTCAGAAACACGGCGCACTCTATGGCCCATTTCTTCAGCAATAATTTGCGCCGTATCAGCATCAATCAAATCATTGATGGTGTGCATTTGGCCTTGCTTCATCAACATCTTGATGATGTCCACTGCGCGTTCGGCCATGCGGTTTGAAAGTTCCTGAATGGTAATGGCATCAGGAATAACAATTTCGCGCGACATTTTTTCGGTGGGCTTGGTAAAGCCTTGGGCTTGCTTCTTTAGGCGCTCGGTACGGCGCTTGAAAGCGGCAACCGAACGGAAACGATCACCTTCATCTTCGGTTGTCGCTGTAGAGAGCGTGAGCTTGCCACGACGTTTATCAGCATCAGCCTTAGTGCGTGTGGGTGCCGGAATTTTAACTTCGCGTTTGATAACACCGCCAAAAGTGCGGGGAGCGGCTTTGGAGCGTTGTTCACCCTCATCATCATCATTGGCGCGCAATGTGGCGGTTGATGGTGCCGAGGTTTTTGGGGCCAGCTTTTTAACAGCCTCTTCAGCCTTGCGCTTGCCTTCTTCGTCAGCCTTGTGGCGAAGATCATCTTCAGCTTTGCGTTTAGCAGCAGCGGCGCGCTCAATCGCATCACGCTCATCTTGTTCTTTGCGGTGGGCCGCATCTTCAATTTGACGTTTGCGTTCTTCGGCTTCTCTAATTTTAGAGCCGGCAAGAGCCCGTTCACGGGCTTCGCGTTCTTCTGGCGACAGGGTGCGCAAAACCACACCGGGCCGGGTGGGAGCAGTTGGCGTCGTCGGGCGTTGAGAAACGGGCTCAGCCACGCGCGGCGTTGATTGAAACTTTGGCTTTTCAGCCACAACAGGAGCGGCGGCAGCAACGGGCACAGTTGCTGCGGCAGTTGGTGGAGCAGGTACAACAGCAGCCGCAACAGGACTTGGCACGGGCGATGCCACTGGTGGCGAACTCGGGCGCTCGTCGCTAAAACGCTTGCGCTTGGTTTCCACCACCACTGTTTTGGTGCGGCCATGGGCAAAATTCTGCTTCACCTTCGATTGTTCAATCGAAGGGCGTTTCAGGCTTAACGTGTTTCCACCAAGGCGCGGGGCAGTTGGTTTTTCGTTGCTATCGTTAATATCGCTCATGCTACCGTTTGTAATCCTAATCCAGTCACGCTTAAACTCTCGTACTGCGCGAGTTTTCGCGCATAATCCAGTAATTTCTCAGCCATCCCGCCATTGCTCACGGCTGCATGTATCACATTTGACTTGCCAAAAGCCAAATCCAAATCGCCGCTGGCAAACAAATCGAAAATTACAACATTTGTTGCACATTTTCGGTCCAATTTCTGCCTGCCATCCACCGAGCCATCGCTGGCGTGGAAAATCATCCGCACATTGCCTTTGGTTAGGGCCTCTTCCACCTTCATAAAGCCGCTCAAAGCTAAACCTGCTTTGCGCGCCAATGACAATGCTGCCAAAATATCCTTTCGCAGCAAGCCTCCAACCAAATCTGCCAATTCAGGCCCGGCCTTGGCTTCCGCACCAAAGCCGCGCGAAAACATATTGCGTTTGATAGCATCACCTAAAATCTTACGATCCAGTGACACCCAAACACCCCGCCCCGGAAGCTTGCGCTTCAAATCCGGGACCACATGGCCATCTGGCGCCAGAGCAAACCGAACGAGCGCCTCTTCGGGTTTCACAACCCGCGTCACAATGCACATACGGTCCACGAGCTCTGGCTCCAACTCCATAAGGCTTAGCCTGCAACCTCTTCGGCTACGGGTTCAGCTTCAATCCAACCCAACTTCACACGCGCCGCCATAATCAAAGCTTGCGCATCAGCTGATGATATTTCGTGGCCAGTGAAAGCACCCGGATGTTTGGTGGTGGTGCCATCCTTGCGCTCGTTCCAACCAATCAGATCATCGGTGGCGCAATCGGCCAAATCTTCAATGGTTTTAACGCCAGCTTCGCCCAGCGCCACCACCAATGTGGGGTTCAAGCCTTCCATATCCAAGAGCTCATTGGAAACACCCAAGGCTACGCGCTTGTCTTCCAATTCTGCAACCTGCTTGCCCAGATAATCTTTGGCGCGCTGTTGCAATTCTTCAGCAGTCTGCTCGTCCAAACCATCGATAGAAGCAATCTCGTGGAGATCAACATAAGCCACTTCTTCAACTGTATCAAAACCTTCAGAGGCCAAAAGCTGCGCCAAAGTTTCATCCACATCTAACGCTTCCACAAAGCGTGTGGTGCGAATGGCGAATTCTTTTTGACGGCGCTCAGATTCGTCTGCTTCCGTCATAATATCTATATCCCAACCGGTCAGCTGTGAAGCCAGACGCACGTTTTGACCACGACGACCAATGGCCAATGACAATTGCTCATCAGGCACCACAACTTCAATGCGCTCGGCATCTTCATCGAGAACCACTTTCGCAACTTCAGCCGGAGCCAGCGCATTCACCACAAAAGTAGCCACATCTTGCGACCACTGAATGATATCGATTTTTTCGCCCTGAAGTTCATTGACCACAGCCTGAACGCGAGACCCGCGCATACCCACGCAAGCGCCGACGGGATCAATTGAACTGTCTTTTGAACGCACGGCAATCTTGGCGCGGCTGGAAGGATCGCGCGCCACGGAAACCACTTCAACAATGCCATCATAAATTTCAGGCACTTCTTGGCCAAACAATTTGGCCATGAATTGGGGGTGAGTGCGTGATAAGAAAATCTGCGGGCCACGCGGCTCACGGCGAACATCATATACATAAGCGCGAATACGATCACCCGGGCGAATGGTTTCGCGCGGCAGTGCTTCGTCACGGCGGATGATGCCTTCACCTCGACCAAGATCAACAATCACGTTGCCATATTCAACACGCTTCACAAGGCCTGAAACAATCTCACCAATCCGGTCTTTAAATTCATTGTGCATGCGCTCACGTTCAGCATCACGCACTTTTTGTACGATCACTTGCTTAGCACTTTGCGCGGCAATACGGCCAAACTCGATGGGAGGCAGCGGCTCAGCGATATAATCGCCCACTTGAGCAGCAGGATTTTTCTTCGCGGCTTCAGCAAGCGTGATCTGCGTTGCGTCGTTATCGATCACTTCAACAACCTGCAGCAAACGGTTCAACCGGGTTTCGCCTGTTTTAGGATCAATCTCAGCACGGATTTCATTTTCTTGGCCATATCGCGCTTTGGCAGCACGGGTGATGGCATCCTCCATCGCCTCAATAACCACTGATTTATCAATGGTTTTTTCACGCGCCACAGCATCGGCAATTTGCAACAGCTCTAAGCGGTTGGCTGAAATGGGTGTATTAGCCATGATCGTCTTCCTCATTTATTTCTGTAATTTGATCTTCGTCAATTTCAGCGCCGTCACCCATGGCCGTTTCTGGCAGGCGGGCTTTGGCAGCGGCAATCAGTTCATCGGTCAGAACAAGATTGGCTTCAGCAATATCGGCAAACGGAACGCCAACCAGCAAAGGCTCTTTGCCACCTTCAGGGTTTTCAATGAACAACCGCACTTCACCTTCGTGAAAGCCTTCAAGCTCACCACGAAAACGCTTACGACCAGCCACCGGCACCGACATTTCAATCTTCACTGTGTGACCAGCCCATGATTCAAAATCATTGGCGCGCACCAGCGGGCGATCAATGCCGGGTGATGAAACCTCAAGCTGATATTTGGCTGAAATCACATCGGCCACATCCATCATGGGTGAAAAATCACGGCTGAATTTTTCGCAATCCCCAATCGAGAACGTGCCATCTGGACGCTCCCCCATGATCTGCAAAACATTGCCAAACATCTTCACGCGCACAAGGCGGTAACCCATTGATTCAAGCACAGGCTCCGCCATGGCAGCCACACGGGCCGCTGGTCCTGTCTCTTTAGAAAGTCTCATTTCAGTCATCTATCATTCCAAACAAAAAAAGCGGGCCCCTCGCGGGACCCACTCTCATTTTCAGCTTACGCTGCTATGTGAGTGAATTTCGTAAAGCCCGTATAGGCGTTTTGAGATTTTCAAGCAAGACTGAAAATAGATCTTGACTTTAATCCTAAATAGGATATCTTAGCTAAGAAAGGAATAAAGTCTATGCTTGTCATGTTCTTATATGCCTGTCTCTTTGCCGTCCAAGCTGCGGCGGTTTTTGCGTTCCCAATAGGCTTTAACACCCTCTTCGCCCATGTCTTCGTAAAACGGCAGCAGCTCGAAGGGGCCCCGCTCAGCGATAAATTCCATGCGGGGAACTCCGGTGCCGCACGAGGCTTGCACCAGATCAATCTCCAGTTCAAAAATCTGACGGGCTCCGGCCATTTTTGGAAACTGTTTGCACAATTCTTCCCAACCCGCATCTTTGGCATGCGTTACTTTAGCAGTGCCATAAACCCGCAAGATCATGGCATCGCCAGCAATGGCGCAAAACATCAGCGTCATGCGCGAAAGCTCTCTCACATGGGCGGCCGTTTCATTGCCGCTGCCAGAAAGATTAAGCCAGATTATTTTTGTCTCACTCAAAACTCGCAGACTATCCAGCCCCTTGGGCGAAATATTCACGCGGCCATCTGGCGCAGCAGTGCCTACAAAAAAGAAATGCTGCGCTTCGATAAAATTAATCAGTGTGCTGTTAAGTTTGGGGGCGGTGGGCATGATCTACCTCAACTTGCTACAACAACTTTTCGCGGCCACGCTTGCGTTGCGAGAACTCCGATCAATATGAGTGCCCCGCCCACGAATGTCGCTTGGGCTGGAACTTCCGATAACAGCACCCAAGCCAAGGCCGGCGCGAACACCACTTCCAGAATGCTGAGCAGTGAAGTCTCTGCTGCAGGCAGGCGTTTCACGCCCTCGGCCAACGTGATAGCACCGATAGCAAAGGCCAATCCGAAGGCGATCATAATCAATATCTCAGAAAATGAATTTGAAAATGGTGCGCCAAACACCAAAGCAAAGGGCATGAGAAGAAGCGACGAAAGGGCCGATGGTCCGGCCGCTGGTGTTTTTGGGTACTTGCGATATATCACAAAGCCAATCGCCATGGCCAGCACCATCCAGCAGGCCAGAAGATCGCCTGTAAAATGCACTCCTCCCAATGAGCCACTCACAATGACGGCAACACCAATCAGCGAAACGATGCTGGCCAGCAAAACCGCATTGCCCGCACGTTCGCCAATCCACCACCACGCCAGCAATGCTGAAAACAAAGGTGTGGCCGCATAGATGAGCGAGACATTGGCAATGGTTGTAAATTTAAACGCCGGAATATAAGCCGCAGTGCCCGATGCCCCGACAATGGCCGAAGCCCAACCGCTTTTGCCCATCTTTAAAAATTCAGGGGTGAATGATCCACGCCACACAACATAAAGCAGCGTGAAGCCTGTGCC
>JANYHE010000053.1 GCA_025359215.1 Hyphomicrobiales bacterium | reverse complement strand
ACGATATTTGGTGGCAGCAAAGAAACCGCCCACACTGCCAAAGGCAATGAGTATCAAACTCAAAACGAGTTTCAAGAAAAAGCGCATAAGGAAATCCTCTGAAGAAATACAAAATGCAGACAACGCAAAGCGCTGCCCGTTCGGTCAGTTTCAGGAGATTAGATGCGCGGAGGTCTTCGCAACGGTGGCGATGCGTGGGACTCGATAGAGTCCAAGGGATTCAAACCAAATGCGCCAGCATCAGAGCTAAATGCGATCTGGTGAAACGGCGCTGTGGACACCACGCCGCCCGCGCATTTCGCCATGCACGACAAATCCATGGCGCAATCGGCCTTGTTCTTGTCACAACAGGACTTCTTTTGCGGGCAGTCCATTTTGGCCATCGACATGCCGGGATCAGAACCGGGGACGGCATAGGCCTGCAAGGGTGCGAGCGAGAGGGCAAACACCAGCAATCCGAACACGATGCGGCGCAACATTGCGATGTAACTCAATTCTCTCACAACCACCTTGTAGCTTCGCAGGGTAACAATCGTCAAGTTACGGAATTGTGAGCACTACTTGATAGGCGCGCTCGGTTGATGGCAAGTGATCAACAACCTATGCTGCCGCGCGAAACAGCCCATTGAGGAAGTTGCCGATATCAGCCGTCGTATGAATTTGCGTTGCCACTCGCGCCAGACTAGCCGCTTCCACGCCATGGCTTTCTTGCCACCGCAAGTTCTGATGGTTGCAGGCTCCCGCAACCAAACAAAAACCCGTTATCTCAATGAGATAGCGGGTTTTCCTTTTGTGGTGCGACACCTCTTAAAATTCAATACAATAACGCCCTTTGGCTGTTCCGGTGTACAGTGCACTCAATGCCAATGTCACATCCTGCAAAGCAATTCTGTTGACGGTGCCTTTCAAAGGCGTTTCAGCATGCAGCGCAATCAGTTCTTCCATTTGCGTTCTGGTCCCAACACTTGTGCCCATAATTTTTACACCAGTGCTCAACATCCATTCTTGATTCAACATAACAGGCTCAGGAACCATCGCAGCTGAAATAATCCGTCCGCGCGGTCGCACTAATGCAATCATTAAATCCCAAGTGGCGACGGTAGGCGCAAAATTGATACACACATCCGCCTGTTTCGCAGATCCTGACTCAGCACCAAGCTCCACCGCAATTTTTATTTTTTCAGGGTCTTTATCAATCGCAAAAACAGTGGCCCCCAATCGTTTGGCAATCTGCACTGCATAAAGTCCAAGGCCACCGCATCCAAAAATGGCAATGGTTTCCCCAGCGCGCACTTCTGCCCGTCGAAGTGCGCCGTAAGCTGTCAATCCTGCGCACAAAATCGGGGCTAAATCTGCGGCATCGCCCTCAGGCAATCGAGCTGCAAAACGTGCGTCAGCAACAACATATTCGGCAAAGGTGCCGGGCACGTTAAAGCCGTGCGCAGTGTGAGTTTGGCAAAACGACTCTTCTTGCGCTAAACATTCCGCACACGTTCCACAGGTGTTGTGAATCCAAGCTGCACCTGCCCGGTCACCAACGCTCCACCCTTGAACATTCGCTCCCAGTGCAACCACCCGCCCCACGCCCTCGTGTCCCAAAATAAAAGGGGCAGGATTGGTTGGCGGTTTGAGGCTTCCATTCCACACATGAACATCTGAATGGCAAACGCCACTGGCTTCAAGTTTAATTAAAATTTGCCCCGACAATGGCTTTGGCCGCGCCACCTGTTCCATCACCAGCGGCCCGCCATAGTCTTTCAGCGTGGCCGCCAACATTGTATCCGTCATTAAAGGCCAAGCGCTGCCTTCACAGCATCCAAACCGGGCTTGCCATCCAAAGTTGTCACACCATTTAACCAGCCCGACAATTTTTCAGGATGTTGCTTCATCATTTCCGTCGCAGCTGCCTCTGGTGATAGGCCATCGGCAGTTACTTTGCGCATGGCTATATTTTCATAGTCAATATCAAACACGAGGTTGGAAAAAAACTTCGCGGCATTCGGGCATTGCGCAGCATAGCCCACGCGCGAAATTGTGCGCACAGTGGCCCCGCCAAAATTAGGGCCGAACTCAGCATCGCCGCCAGAGAGGTAGGTCATCTTGTAATCCACATTCATGGGGTGCGGCTGCCAGCCCAAAAACACAATCCAACGCTTGTCGGCGACGGCTTTTTTCACTTCAGTCATCATGCCAACTTCACTTGATTCAACAACTTCCCAGCCCGCTAAACCATGCGTGCCCGCAGTTACCATATCAACCAACGGCTTATTCGAACCGGGTTCGATCCCATAGATTTTCTTGTTAAACTTATCGGCAAACTTTGCTAAATCATCAAAGCTTTTAACACCAGCGTCAGCCACATAGGTAGGCACAGCCAAAGTATATTTAGCGCCCTCCAAATTAGTGTTTAAAACTTCAACCTGCTTTTGGTCATAGTAGGGCGCAAACTCCACATCTTGCGCGGGCCGCCAATTTCCCAAAAAAACATCCTGATCTTTGTTTTTCAAGGCTTCATAAGAAACGGTCAAACCCAGCAATGTGTTATCCATTTGATAGCCTAAGCTCTTGAGAATAACTGCAGCCGTGTTGGTGGTGATGGCGATATCCGTCCAGCCAAGATCAGCACTGCGAATTTTTGTGCAAGAGGCATCATCGGCAAATGCCGCGGGAGACAAAGCGCTTAGAAACATGGCAATTACGGATATTCTTTTCATGGGGGTAGCTCTCCAAAGGTTAAGCCTTCTAACAACTGTAAAACTCTCAAGGTCGATCATCGCTCCAAATGTATTTTATTGTCAAACAATTTATTGTATGCTCATTTAATGGAACCTCTCTCCTCTCATGATTAAAAAACCAATTCAGGAAATACGCAGGCGCGAACTGATTGAAGCCGCTTACCGTGTTTTTTTGGTGCATGGGCTTGCAGGTCTCACCACTGCAAAAATCTGCAAGGAAGCTGGTATGTCGCCCGGTCTTCTTGTCTATTACTTTAAGAGTAAAGATGATGTGCTGTTCTGGATGGTGCGACACGCCAATAATGTGCTTATGAACGTCGTTATTCAAAAAATGAAAGCCGCAACCAACCGATGGGATCGATTGATGGCTATCGTCGTCGGAAATTTTCCTGAAGATCTGTTCAATCGCAATACTGCAAATGCATGGCTGTCGTTCTACGCGCTATCCGTCCACGACAAGCAGCTGGAACGTCTGCAATCGGTTTTCAACCAACGTCTGACATCAAACGTCCACAGTTGCGTGAACGGGATTCTGACGGGAACAGAACTCACAGACTTTTCTCAAGGGCTAGGCATTGTCATCGACGGTTGCTGGCTTCGCAAAGGTGGAAGTTTAAACAATATGTCGAGCGCCGAAGCTATCGCTTTCGTGGAACACCAAGTCGTCTGCATGTTAGGAGCGGCTAAAGTCAAGCAACTCAAGATGTTGAGTTAGCCTTAAGCTATAGTCTTGAATACCTGTAAAAACAACAAAACCCGCCGCGCATTTCTGCATCGGCGGGTTTGTGTATCTGTTTATCGTATTGAAGGGGTTTAATCTGTCTTTCGCAGGCCTGGCAGCGACCTACTCTTCCGCGTCTTAAGACGAAGTACCATTGGCGCTGGGGTGATTTACGGCCGAGTTCGGGATGGGATCGGGTATGGACGCCCCGCCAAAGCCACGAGGCCGGCGAAAGACAGATAAGCGTTTTGCG
>JANYHE010000030.1 GCA_025359215.1 Hyphomicrobiales bacterium | reverse complement strand
ATGATCGTTCCAAAAGATTGGTGTTGTAATTGCCCTAAATTTTTGATTAACTGGTAGAAGGCCTAATGTAAAGTGACGGCAGAAGATTACTTTTAAGGAGTTTGACAGGATGACTAAAAAACGTGTTTCTGGTGTATTTACCGCCGCGATAGTTGCAGGGTTGGCCTTTTCGCCAGTTTCAGCATTTGCAATTGATCGTGCTTCAGTGGCGGCACAGGTGCTTTCCGCATGCTCCTCGGGTGGTCCGCAATGTTTCGCTACCATTAATGCGCTGTTAGCTTCAGCAACTGGTGTAAGCGCGAGCATCATTGCTCAGGGCATTGCGGATGCGACCAAGGCTATCAGCAATACAAATCAAGCGCTGGCAATTAAAATAGCAGGACTGGTCGCCAAGAATGGGTCAGCAGCCGTGCAAGTTGCTTATGGCTCAGTTCTTGATGGCACAGGCACAGCTTCTGTGGGATCTCCACTTTCAGGTGTTTTACGTAGTGGTGAAACAACTGAGCGCGGCAATGGCGAAACTCCAGGCAGCGACGATCATCCTTTAGTTGGAAGCGCCGGCTAAATAATAGTTACTTATTTGATTAACCAGGCCCGGTTTCTACCGGGCCTTTTGCTTTTTCGATCCTAATTCAACACTACCCTCTTTGCTGATAGCTTCTCCGACAGCTAATCCAAGTAAGCACGAAACATAAATTGCAATGGATTGCGTCTGCAGGCCAAAATCCACGAGAGCATGTAAGCCTTCTGATATCGACACCGCCAACAAAACGATTGTCGCCAGAGCTAATTTGGAAGCGCTGTTTTGAGCTTTCCGCAGGTTCAAAAGCAGAAAGACTAAAACACTGAGCCAAATAGCCGTTATTGGCACTCCAATATCACTTGCAGCCTCAAGGTAGGTATTGTGCGCGTGAACCCACACCAACCGTGATGTATTTTCAGGACTATGGTAGAGCGGTTCAACATCCTGATATGTTCCCGCACCATTCCCCAACAACGGTCTGTCAGCAATTGCAGAAATAGCTTCGTGCGCCAGTTCTAAGCGTGCCCAACTGCTTGAAGCTGAATTGCGTCTTTCTAAAAGCGCATTGGCCGAAACTGAAACGAGTATCAAAACCAAAAAAGCTATTGAGGCATAGCGCCAAGAAAGTTTGTTGGCCTTTTTTGGGATCAAGATAAGCACCATAGAAATGGCAAGCACCAAAGATGCAAGGCCGCCCCGCGACAATGTTAGGAGGGCTGCCACAAAAATAATGATGCCCGCAGCCACCGGAATTGAAATACTTGAACTGACCATTAGAAAAAATTGAGCAGCAGGCGATGCTCCAAAAAACTTTTTTTGTAAGTCTTTATATGAATCGATAATCAAGATTGTCGCAATTGCCGCGCCAAAAACAAAGAAACTCGCAGCCGTGTTAGGATTAACGAAAGTTCCTGATAGACCAGCTCCAGTTGTAAACTTTTGCACAAGCCCGAAGCTCTGCCAGCCAAAGAACTTGTTACATAAGCCAAAAAGCGCAACGACCGTGGAGACAGCCAACATAAGTTGAAGAAAAAAGCGAGCACCTCCCCGCCTTGTGCCAGCGCGAACCGCCACAAAGGCGATACCCATCGTAAGCCACCATACCAATGCCAAAGCAGTTTTTTCTGGCGAAATCGAGATTGAACGCCAACCCTCAGGTACAAAGTGCCAAACCGGGTGGGCTAAAAAATCCGGCATGTTCGGGATAAGTTGAACGAGCATCCAAATGGCCGGCAATAACAGCAAAATCAAAAGATACGATTGCAGAGCCCAATCACTCGTGCTCCGTTTAATAGATTTCCATTCGGCAATAACAAAGAAAAAGAGCGCAGCACTGGCCAAAATACCATTGATCGCCCAAAATATTGCACGATTACTACCGAGCAGAAGTGGCGATTCAACCAATATGATTGCTAAAAAAAAGCGGCTCAGTCGCCCCATTCACCCATCCCCCAAAATTCAAACACCTATTATGCCATGACTCAAATGAAAGTCTAATTTTCAACGAGTCTTAACCTTAACAAATTGCAGCATTGAGTTGCATAAAATTTGAATGATTGCCTAAGCCCTTCTGAGAGGAATTCCTGTCATTTTGCCTACAAGGGATAGGAGAATAAAAAAATGAAGATCAAGAATTTAATCGTGGGTGCTGTAATCGCTATAATG
Organism: Hyphomicrobiales bacterium; assembly: GCA_025359215.1. Classification (GTDB taxonomy): domain Bacteria; phylum Pseudomonadota; class Alphaproteobacteria; order Rhizobiales; family Aestuariivirgaceae; genus Aestuariivirga. Next base: position 20,579 of record JANYHE010000030.1, on the reverse strand, counting down.
TCAGCAACTGTTTCAGTTGCGGGAGCTCAAGCCAAGACCCACCTTTCGCACTTTAAGTTTCACCACGCGGTGAAAATTGCATCGCTTAAGTCTGGCGGCGTCTTGCCACCATTTGCCTATATTCAAATGTGCGTAAAGCACCCAGGCTCATGCAGTGATCATAAAGGCAACTTGGCAATGGCCAGCAATCGCAATGTAAAATTGACTCCAAAATTGCAACGCCAGTTGGCTTCAATCAATTCGCGAGTTAATTCTCGCATGATCGCCGTATCCGATAAAGGTGCGGACAAATGGTCTGTGGGTGGAAAGAGGGGCGATTGCGAAGATTTCGCCCTGACCAAGCGCGCCATGTTAATTGCCGCTGGTTGGCCGTCACGTGCTTTGTCGATGACTGTTGTCAGAACCGCTTGGGGTGAAGGCCATGCCATCCTTTCAGTGCACACCAATGCCGGCACAATGGTTCTGGATAATCTTTCACACTCAGTGCGCAGCTTGTCTTCGGTGCCATACAGCGTTGTCGCCATGCAAAGTGGCTCAGCCTTCCATTGGGTTCGCCGCAACGACTCATAAGAATTTCAGGGCCGTCATCGCAAAGATGGCGGCCTTGCATCTTCCCATGCTCCATGCGCCTTGGCTGATTTCACTGCCGCCGCAATAGCAGCAATTGATCTTAACCCATCAACTGCTTTTGGAAAATGATTGGCCAGCGGGTTAATGGCGCGGCCACTCTTCTTGGCGGCAATCGCCTCAGCCAAATCAACATAAATATTAGCAAAGGCCAAGGGCATGCCTTCCGCATGACCGATTGTCACACGAGAGGCACGATCAGCCTCTGGTGATAGCCCGGGGCCGCCCCGTTCGAGCGTAATTGTTGGTTTGTTGAGTGGGGTCCAAAATAGTTGGTTTGGCCATTCTTGCGCCCAGCGCAGGCCGCCCTTTTCACCAAACACCCGAATGTTCAAGCCATGCATGCTGCCAACGGCAACGGAGCTGGTCCATAGCCGAACCACAGCGCCGCCATCCATGCGCAAATTCACCATGGCATCATCTTCAAGCGTGCGGCTAGAAAGGCATGAGACAAAATCAGCAGAAAGTTGCAGCGCTTCTTGGCCCGAAACAAAACTGGCCATATGCAGCGCGTGAATGCCGCAATCCGCAAACTGTGCTGAAATTCCAGCCAATGCGGGGTCATAGCGCCAGCGCACACGGGGGTTTTCAGCGTCCGCCTCATCGGCATGAAAGCCATGCGCAAATTCCGCTTTGATCAAGCGAACCTTGCCAAGATCACCGCGCGCTACCATGGCCCGCATGTGGCGCACCAAGGCATAACCAGAATAGCCATAGTTTACAGCGCAAACTGCACCTGAATTTTTAGCTGTCGCGACAATGTCTTCTGCTTGTTCAACAGTAATCGTCATGGGCTTTTCACAAAGCACGTTAATGCCCGCTTCAAGGAACGCCTTGGTAATTTCATAATGTGTCGAATTGGGCGTGGCCACTGTCACCAAATCCACACGGTCCGCCCTGCCCTTTTCGCCAGCGAGCATTTCGCGCCAATCGCCATAGGCGCGATCAGCAGAAACGCCTAAACGCTTAGCATAATCGCGACCCTTATTAGCATCCGCGTCTAACGCTCCAGCGGCCAGTGTGAAAAGTCCGTCCATCGCGGCACTGATGCGATGAGCCGGGCCAATTTGGCTGCCTTCGCCGCCGCCAATCATACCCCAATTCAATTTTGTCATATTAAAATCCGATCCTATAACGACTTCACATCCACCCAGCGCCGCAAATCATGCGACACAAACGCAGCTTCAATCACTTGGTTGACCAACAATCCATCTTCAAATGTCGGCCACCGCGATTTTCTATCAAAAATAGCATTGAGGAAATCTTTTGCTTCGATAGTAATTTGATCTTGATACCCGGTCCCATGGCCTGGCCCCAAGCTGAAAGGCTTATAATCAGGATGAAGCGGCCCCGTTAGAATTTTGGTAAACCCTTGACGATCAGGCTTGGCATCACCCTTATAGAGCCACAGCGCATTCTGGTCTTCACCATCAAAACGCAACGCGCCCTTGGTGCCAAACACTTCATAAATGTAACCCATCTTGCGCCCTGTTGCCACACGGCTGATAAACAACGATCCCATCACACCCGATTCAAATCGGCACATGATTTGTGCTTGATCATCATTTCTAACGATTTGGGGTCCTTCGGGTGAAGGTCGCGTTTTATGCACAGTTTCAATATCGGCAATGAGTGAGTCAATTGGACCCATCAAAGCAAAAGCGGCATTGATAATGTGCGGTGAAAGATCGCCCATGTTGCCACTGGCCCGGCCTTCGCAACGCCAGTTAAAGGGTTCATTCGGGTCCGCTAAAAAATCTTCAGTGTGCTCGCCCCGAAATGACGTGATGCTCCCAATCTCTCCGGAATGAATAATTTCGCGAGCCAATTGTGAGGCTGGAGTTCGAATATAGTTGAAACCCGTCATGTGAACGCAACCGCTCTTTTCAGCAGCAGCCAGCATAATCCGGCTTTCGGCCAAATCCATGCCAAGGGGCTTTTCGCAGAAAACATGTTTGTTTCTAGCAAAGGCCGCCAGTGCAATTTCGCGGTGCGTATTTTGAGGAGAAGCAATGACAACCGCATCCACAGCAGGATCGTCGACCAAGGCGCGCCAATCTGAAGTGGACCGCGCGAATCCAAATTGATAGGCCTTTTCAGCGGCACCTTTTTCCGTTGTGGTGCACAACACTTCTAAACTGGGACGCAGCTTTGTATTAAAAATCGCTGCCACAGCATTCATGGCAACAGCATGGGCTTTGCCCATGTAACCGCCGCCCACAATTCCAATTCCAATCTTTGACATAGACCACTTTTCAATTCATTTGCACTTGGCGCTAAGCGTATCTAAGTTCAATTCAGAAAAATAGTGGCAAACATGATCAACAAAAATAAATTTCTTATCGTGGGCAGGGCAGGCCTTGATCTCTATGCCGATCCACCGGGAACGCGAACCGAAGATGCGCAAATATTTTCAAGTGCACTGGGTGGTTCGGCGGCAAACATTGCCGTGGGCATAGCAAGGTTGGATGGTGAGGTTGATTTGCTCACCACAGTTTCAGATGATGCCATAGGCCGTTTCACCGTCAATGCGCTTAATCGATATCACGTTGGAACCCAGCACATTATGACAGTGGGTGGCGAAGCCCGAAATACATTGGCTGTAGTGGAAACCAGAAATGAAAACTGCCAATCGGTGATATACCGCAATGGGGCAGCAGATTTCGAAATGAATAGAACGCACGTCGAAACCATTCCGTACACAGATTATAAGACACTGATCATCACCGGCACATGCCTTGCTTTAGAACCTTCGCGCAGCGCCACGTTGTTGGCGATCGAGCTGGCCAAACAGGCAGGCCTCAAAATAGTGATCGACGTTGATTACCGACCCTATTCTTGGGCGAGCGCAGAAGATGCCGCAGCAACCTATGCCAAAGCAGCAAACCTGTGCGACATCATCATCGGCAATGATGTTGAATTTGCAGTGATGGCCAACGGTGACGGGATAACCTATGCGAAGTCACTTTCAGGAAGAGACAATAAAATTGTTGTTTATAAAATGGGCGAGAAAGGCTCAATAACCTATTGGAATAAAAAAGAATTTGAGACAGGAATTTTTCCCGTCAAAGCGTTAAAACCAACCGGAGCCGGAGATTCGTTTATGGCCGCATTTATGATGGGTCTCGAAGCGAAGTTTGATTTACAATCTTGTGTGAAGCGCGGCTCTGCTGCTGCCGCCATCGTTGTAACGCGCGTCGGCTGCGCGCCCGCTATGCCAACTGAAAATGAATTGCAAAACTTTATGGTGACACATGCACATTCCACCCTTTGAAAATCACAACAAAGCAATCGTCGATATGAATGATGCGCGTGTGCCTTTGAATTATTTTAACATTGTTAAACTCAAGCGCGGCCAAAGCTTCGAATATCAAGTGCCCGGATATGAAACCGGAATTGTGCCAGCAACCGGCACAATCAATGTGTCCATCGAAGGCGAGAACTTCGATGCAATCGGCAATCGAGGCGTTGATGTGTGGGACGGCGAACCCGAAGGTGTCTACGCACCCGCTTCGAGCAAAGTGCAATTTGTGTGCACATCAGAAGCCGCAGAAGTATTTATTGCGGGTGCTAAATTTGATCAACAGCTTCAACCTTTTGCTGTGCGCGTGGCGGATATTGATAAAATTCAATATGGTTCGGATGACACTAAAACCCACCGTAAAATAAAACACATCATCGGCACCAAATACAAAGATCGTGTGGGGCGTTTGCTCGTGTCAGAATTATTCACCGTGGGGCAAGGTGGATGGTCAGGTTTTCCACCCCATAAACACGACACTGATCGATTGCCCCTCGAAACCCGCCACGACGAAACATATAATTTTCGCTTCAAGCCCAATCACGGATTCGGAATGCAGCTGGTGCAGCGCGAAGATGGTAAAGTTGGCGATGCCTATCATCTAGTTGATGGCTCAACTATCGTTCTTGATCAAGGATATCACCCGTGTGTGGCAGCACCGGGTTATGAAATGTATTACTTCACAATTTTAGGCGGCCTCAGCCAGCGGCCTTTAGTGCAATTCTTCCAACCCACGCATGCCTATCAAGTTGAAACTATCCCCGGCATCAAAGATATGATCGCAAAGTTCAAATGACCATTGCCACGCTAAAGGATGTGCTGCAACCAGCCATGAACGGTGGCTATGCCATCGCTGGCTTGGTGGTCTTAGGTTGGGAAGACGCGCGCGCCTATTTGGAGGCCGCTGACGAAACCGGAATTCCTATCATTCTTCAAGCTGGCCCCGGTTGCAGAAAATATACACCAATCCCCATACTCGGAAAAATGTTCCGTCACTTGGCCGAGCAGGCGCGGGTGCCCGTTGTTTGCCACATTGATCATGCCTACACAGTTGAAGAATGCGTCGAGGGCATAGACAACGGTTTTACGTCAGTAATGATTGATGGCTCCAAATTGCCCATTGGTGAAAATATCAATCTCACAGCACGCGTGGTGGAACTGGCCCATGCCGCAAGCGTATCGGTCGAAGGCGAAGTGGGCGTCGTCGGTTATATTGAAGGCGGGCACTCCGCAATGACCTCCCCCGAGGAGGCCTTCCGCTTCGACCAAGAAAGCGGGGCCGATGCCTTGGCCATTTCAATCGGCAATGTTCATCTTAACACCGAAAAGTCCACAAGCGTCGACTTTAAGGCCCTTGGCAAAATTGAAGCCGTTACGCGTTTGCCACTTGTTCTGCATGGGGGCAGCGGAATTCCAATTGATTTGCGTCAGCGCTTGGCTCGTGAAACACGTGTCAGCAAATTCAATATAGGAACAGAGCTCCGTATGAGTTTCGGCAACGCACTACGAAGATCACTTGCTGAAAATCCTGAGAGTTTTGACCGTATCGAACTCCTTAGCAAAACTGTTATGCCTATAAAAGAAACCGCCAAATCAATTTTAATGGCGCTGCGCAATCCATAAAATTAAAACCAATCGCCTTGCAGCCAACAGTTGATCTAAAACTTCGAATAGGTATAGGAACAATTCGAGTATCTGGAGTGGTGGGGGAAGTCTATGCAATACGGTGAATCGGACGCATCAATTGGTAAAGCAATCTTAGAGCGGGGCTATCGCTTGCCTACGATATATGATGTGGGCGGCTCCAATGGTGCTTGGACAAGAGTTATGTGCAAAGTGTTTCCAAAGTCGCGCTTTGAACTTTTCGAGCCACTTGCGGAAATCAATCCAGCTTACAAAGAAAAGTTGAAAAGCTTGAAAGCTGTTCATGCAAATGCCAACATGAATGCTTTTGCAATTGGGGATTGTGACGGAGAAATCGACATTCACATGTCAGCTGACCCAAGCGGCAGTACAACACTTCCCATAGGTCAAATAGCGAATTTTAAGTCTGTGTCAGTTCCGATAAGAAGCATCGACTCAGTTGTAAAATCAGGAAAGAGCCCGCCCCCCGATTTCATCAAGATTGATATTCAAGGCGGAGAGATGGCAGCCCTGAAGGGTGCTGCCAACACTTTGCCCGGCGTGCAGTTTCTGCTCTTGGAAACGTGGGTGCAGCGGGGTTATGGAAAAACCACGCCACTGCTTCATGAACTTATACCATTTCTCGCCGCTCAAAATTTCTTGCCCTATGAATTCAGTGATGTCTACCGCGGCAGTAACGGAGAGTCTGTTGCAATTGACGTCGTTTTTATTAATAAGAGAAAATATAAGTACAAGGGTCGATACGTCTACAACCTTTTCAACAAATATATGAAAAATCGACCCTTCTAAAACGGGTGATGTGCCTTGGAGCTTGCAAACTATGATCTTTGATATTTCTTCGCCGTCGGCAATCTTTCACGCGCCGTTTTACATCCGCCACAATCAAAGACGCCTTGAGCATTTGGCGTCGCTGGGTTTAAATCTCAATGAGAAAACAGTTTTGGAGCCAGGTGCGGGAATTGGTGACCATAGTTTATTCTATCTGGATCGTGGTTGTAAGGTCACGGCTGTCGAGCCGCGTCCTGAAAACAACGACACAATGCGTAATAATATTTCGAAGAGTCTCTCTCCTCATGTAAATAACATTACAATAATTGAAGGCGGGGTTGATGCCCTCGCAGATATGAACGAGCGTTTTGACATCGTTCATTCCTACGGCCTTCTTTATCATCTGCCTGATCCTACAACCGCAATTCGTCTGATGGCGGACCGCTGCGCCGGCGTTTTACTCTTGGAAACTTGCGTTTCTCATGGAAATGAAATCGCCATAAACCCACTACAAGAACCTTCTGAAAATCCTACGCAAGCATTTGATGGTGCAGGCTGCAGGCCAACCCGAAACTGGGTCTTGGCACAATTACGCAAGCAATTTAAATACGTCTATATGCCCAAAACACAGCCTGCCCATGATGAATTTCCGACAGATTGGTCAAAACCAAATACATCAGCAACGGGCTTGAGCCGTGCAATTTTTATTGGCTCAAGAAGAAAGCTCAACAACCCCACGCTCAAACAAAAATAAAGTCATCCGCGACTAAATTTGATTTGAGCACATTTTGCAAAGTTATTGTATCTGCAGCATCAAAGGTGATGACTGTATCTAGGCCAACTTGAGTGGTAACTGCCATAATTTCGGCAAACGTATCAAAAGATGTTCCGAGAATAATTCGAAGTGCATCTGTTACCCCTAACCCCGGTGTAAAATCTGTGACGACGTCGATGCCAAAGCCTGAAGAGAAGCTAAAAGTGTCATTGCCTGCTCCGCCAGCCAATGTGTCAGCACCGCCACCACCCACGATATAATCATTACCACCACGGCCATTTATTGAATTGCTCATGGCATCACCTACCAAGATATCATTGCCGAGATTGGAGCCGTCGATAGCCTCAAAGCCAGATAGCACATCGCCCGAAGCGTCACCTGCCGATGTTTGCGCACCCGTGAGATAAAGGTAAACATTCACGCCCGTCGCCGACCAGTAGTAGCTGACACAATCATAACCAGCGCCTCCTAACAGCGTATCGGCACCCGCACCACCTGCGATGTAATCATTTCCGCCGCCGCCATTTATCCAATTGCCTACCGCATCACCAAGCAGAACATCGTTTCCAGTGTTGGACCCATCAATTGCTTCTATTCCTGAGAGAATGTCCCCCGACGCATCTCCAGCAGAAGTCTGAGCGACATTCAAATTGAGATAAACATTCACGCCTGCTGCTGAAGAATAGTAACTTGCCAAATCATAGCCATCGCCACCCGCGAGTGTATCAGCCCCTGCTCCACCCGATATGAAATCATTGCCACCGCCTCCACTGATCACGTTCGCAGCAGCGTCACCAATCAAAACATCACCAGCCGTGTTGGAGCCTTCAATGTTTTCAAAGCCAGACAAAACGTCACCCGAAGCATCACCAGATGATGTTTGAGCGCCTGTAACTTTGAGATCAACATAAACGCCAGTGTTTGACGCAGTGTAACTGACTGTATCGATGCCATCGCCGCCAAATAGTGTATCGGCACCTGCACCGCCTGCAATATAATCATTGCCACCACGGCCATAGATCCAATTCACGCCGGCATCACCGAACAAGAAATCATTACCCGCGTTAGAGCCATCGATTGCTTCAAACCCAGTCAGAACATCGCCTGATGCGTCCCCCGCGGAAATCTGTGCGCCGACCAAATTAAGATTGATGGTTACACCCGCAAGCGAATAATAGTAGCTGGCCGTATCATATCCATCGCCTCCAATCAGTGTGTCGGCACCCGCTCCACCAGAAATATAATCGTTGCCACCACGTCCAACAATCCAGTTGCTAGTTGCGTCTCCAATCAACACGTCATTGCCTGTGTTTGATCCGTCAATGGCTTCAAAGGCTGTCAGAAAATCTCCTGATGCATCCCCCGATGAGGTTTGGGCTCCGGCCAAATTTAGATTTACAAAAACGCCAACGGCTGAAGAATAATAGCTGACGAAATCATAACCGTCGCCACCATTCAGCGCATCTGCACCTGCTCCCCCAGAGATATAATCATTGCCAGAATCACCATAGATAAAATCGCCACCAGACGTTCCTGTCACAACATCATTGCCACCCAAGGCGTGTGAAGTTTGATAAGGGGTAATAAGGACAACTGTGTCATTACCTTCTGTAAATAAACTGGCCAAGCTAACGCCAAGTTGATACGTGCCAGTCTGCGTGCCAGCAGCAGAAGCATCAAGATAATAAAGGCCAGAAGTTAGGGCTGTAAATGTGAACGCAGATTCTGTGCTGACCCCGTTGTTATCATTAAAGGCCAAAATTTCACCGTCGAATGCATGCAAACGCAAGAACGCATCACTCAATGTGCCAAGGCCACTAAAATTACCTTTCATTGTAAAACTGTAATTCGTGCCTGCTACAAGATTGACTTGGAACCAATCATTATCTTCATTCAGTTCAATAACACCGTTTTGTGTAGCACCAATTGCTATGGTTGCAGTGGTATTATAATTTCCAGAATAATCGTCGCGCAGAGCAAGGGGTGTCGAAGCAAGGAAGTAAGGGTCGGCACAGCCAAGATCAACTTGGTAACCTTGGTCACGTAATGCGCCGATAGTCATTCGGCTCAGAGGATTAAAGCCCGCCGCAACATAGCCAGTCATACACTCGTCGCCAAATATAGTTTCGTCCCAATGGCCACCAATTGTCCCAGCACCACCCAATGTGCTTTCAACTTGGATGAACGTCGCACCAAAATTATTACTGAGCACCCGGTACTCAGCCAAAGCCGCGGCACCAACATAATGATAGTCTATCCCCGTCGGTTTCGTATTATCGATGATCTTTGTAACAAGATTAACGTTTTCCCATAATGTTCCAAGACCCAGCACATGACCCATCTCATGGAGAATTGTGCTGGTTATTGAACCATCAGCCACAAGCCCTGGTAAATCGGCAACGTCAAACTCCATAATTCCTGTCGTCGATATGTTGTTAAGCCTAACAATATCAGGACCAGCTTGTCCAAGTGTGTTGCCAACTCCATCAATCGCCACCGCACTTGCGGCGATATAAAGATCATCAACAAAGCCAATGCCTGCAACATTCGACTGATCTGCCACATCACCCGTGATAATCAGCTCCCACATTCTTGCAGCGTTTGTAAAATAGGGCAAATATGTTGCATCACCCGAGAAATTAATGACAATATCAAAAGCAGGAGCGTTGGCGGCTGAAAAAGTATTTAGTTTGAAAGTCATTTATTCAAGCTCCCTGTCAATCGGTGTGGTATGCATGAGGCAGCTGAGTATAAAGTTAAAACCTGGACAGTGATGTTAAAATCTCGCTTTGAAATCACTTTTTAACGTTAAAAATTACTTTCTGAGTGCCCTCAGCCCTTCAATTTTCTTCAACAAAGTCTTGCTGACCACTATTTGATGCAGTACCAGCGGCAACGAGTAGTTTTACAAGAATTGATGCGATGAAGGTTGGGACATATGAATCCAAAAAAGCCAAGAATTTCAATCATAACACCAAGTTTTAATAGTGGCTCTAAGTTACCTCGCGCCATTGAAAGTGTTTTGGATCAAAACTTTTCATCCTTTGAACATATTGTTGTTGATGCAGGTTCAACCGACAACACTTTGCAAATTTTAAAATCCTATCCACATATCAAGTGGATATCTGAACCCGATAAGGGACAATCTGACGCCCTGAATAAAGGTTTTGCGTTATCGCAAGGCGAAATAATCGTGTCTCTCAACTGTGATGATTATTTTGCACCAGACGCTTTCAATTGCGTGGTTCCACATTTCGATGCTGGAGCCAAATTCGTGGTTGGCGACGTAATTGTGATGAGCTTTCGGCTGGGTCGCAGTTTTAAAAATGTCGGAAAGATTGGTTTGAAATCGATGATGCGGCTTTGGGAACAAAATGCTTATTGTTACAATCCCGTCGGGTATTTTTACGCTAGGGAAGTGCAAGAAGCTGTGCCCTTCAATGTGAATAATAATTTCTCATTGGATTTAGAATTTCTGCTCGACGCGGCATCAAAATTTCCCATGATCAAGATTGAAAAACTTCTCGGTTATTACGACGAAGACGCAAATTCGAAAACAACCCGAAGTCAGACTGACGATGGATATTGGTCAGCCTCTACTTTTCCCTTCTTAGAGCAACACATCTGGGCATTGACGGAAAATGAGCAGAAACAATTTCGACTGGACCGAGAACGTGGCTATGCCCGCATGGCCCGCTATTGGCGAAGAAGAGCAGCTATTAGTCGTCTGCGTGAACAAGTGAGAGCGCTTGGCAAAAAGATATTTCCGTGATAGCCAACACCAAATTTTTGAGTGATGTGAGGCTAAAATGAGCGATGTTCTTTCTTCAAAATTTGATCTGTCAGGCAAGCGCGTTTTTGTGGCCGGACATCGCGGAATGGTTGGTTCTGCCCTAGTCCGCCGATTGGCCAAAGAATCTGTTGCTGAAGTCTTGACAGAAACGAGAGCCAATTTAGACCTTCTCAATCAGTCGTCGGTTGACACTTGGATGTTGGATAACAAGCCTGATGTCGTTCTATTAGCTGCTGCAAAGGTGGGAGGCATTCTCGCAAATTCCACAAACCCTGCTTCATTCATCTATGAAAATTTAATGATTGAAGCCAATTTAATCCATGCTGCTTGGAAAGTTGGCGTCAAAAAATTGGTATTCCTCGGCTCTACTTGCATTTATCCGAAAATGGCTCCCCAGCCAATTAAGGAAGAATCTTTGTTGACAGGACCGCTAGAACCAACAAACGAATGGTATGCCATTGCTAAAATTGCTGGAATAAAATTATGCCAAGCCTATCGTAAGCAACACGGCAGCGATTTTATTTCGGTTCAACCGACTAATCTTTATGGACCTGGAGACAATTACGATCTCCAAGCCAGTCATGTTTTGCCCGCACTCATTCGGAAGGCCTACGAAGCAAAAGCTGCAAATGCAAAGGAGCTTGTTGTTTGGGGATCTGGCAAACCTTTGCGTGAATTTTTGCATGTGGACGATTTGGCTGATGCTGTAATTTTTGTAACCAAAAACTACTCTGCCGCCGAACCGTTAAACATTGCGACTGGAGAAGAGGTTAGTATTGGTGATTTGGCACGCCATGTTTGCAAGGCTGTCGGATTTCAAGGAAACTTAGTATTCGATAGTTCAAAACCAGACGGAACACCGCGCAAGCTGGCTGATTGTTCTAACCTCCATGCTCTTGGCTGGAATAATGCGAGAAACCTTGAAACTGGAATTGCTGAAACTTTTGCGAATGCGTTGAAAACCGGAGAATTAACAACGTCGATGCGCCTCTCCGCCTAGCAACTGAGCCGCTGTTGGCCGCACGATTGTGAGGGGTAAAGAGACACGTGCTATCAAAGTTTTTTGTAGTCTGGTCCGAGTGGATGGCCACGCCAGCCCGGCAATTCTAGGTTGACCTGCACCTTTGCCTCTGGCAAAGGCTTTTCACGAAAAGCTTAAATGGGGAAATTTTTGTGATTTGTCATAAAGCACACATTGAATGACCAACTCACAAACCCATTCATAACTACAATTTTTAGTGCTGGGCAAAAATGTCAATTCCATCCTCGTTCAAAGATCAAAACATAAGTATTATCGGGCTCGGTTATGTCGGTTTGACACTTGCAGTAGCGATGGCCGACACAGGCTTCAATGTCCAAGGCGTCGAAAAGCGCCAAGATGTTTTAGACAGTTTGGACCGAGGCAAGCCGCATTTCCATGAAGCGCGCCTTGAAGAGAAACTGCAACGCGTAAAGGCGTCAGGAAAATTCATTTATTCGAATAAATTAGACCCTGCAAGGCCGTCTACAGTTTACATAATTACGGTTGGCACACCTTTGGATAAGCAAGGAAACGCCCGCCTCGATATGGCCCAAGCGGCGACAGGCGAAGTGGTAGCCCACATGGGCGAAGGTGCCCTCATTATTCTGCGCTCAACAGTGAAAATGGGAACAACCCGCAATATTGTTCAACCCATATTAGAGGCCTCTAAAAAGAATTATGAACTAGCCTTCTGTCCGGAACGCACTTTGGAAGGTAGAGCCCTCATCGAGTTGCACGAACTGCCACAAGTCATTGGTGCCGATGATCCTGAAACCCGGTGGCGTTGTCAGCAGCTTTTCAACCTCATGACACCAACAACCGTTGCTGTTTCATCACTAGAAACTGCTGAATTGGTAAAGCTGACAGACAATACATTCCGCGATCTCAGCTTCGCGTTTTCCAATGAAATTGCTAAACTGTGCGGGGCGGCGGGAATTTCAGCTCTCGAAGTGATTAGAGCTGGAAAGCTAGGTTATCCTCGAACAAGTCTCAAATTGCCTGGTCCAGTCGGTGGCCCTTGCCTGGAGAAAGACCCCCACATTCTTGTGGAGTCGGCCAAGCAATGGGGTGTTGAAATGCCCATCACACATGCGGGCAGAATTACCAACGAAGAGCAGCCCAAAGACATCGCCCATTATGTGAAATATTGGGCTGAGAAGTTACCAGGCTTTTCCAAAACACCCAAAATCTCCCTCCTCGGTTTGGCATTCAAGGGAGTTCCGGAAACTGACGATTTGCGTGGCACGATGGCGCTTCCGGTTCTGCACGCATTGCAAGCGGCTCTACCAAACGCTGTCATCAAAGGCTATGACCCCGTGGCAGAGAAGAAAGCAACAGAAGATTTCTTTGGAATCGAAATATTTGACTCCATTCCTGAAGCTTTTAACGATGCCGATGTTGTATTGATCCTAACGAACCATAATCGATTCCTGCAGATGGACTTGGCATCTTTGGCTGCAAAGATGAAAAGACCCGCAATCGTATATGATTTATGGAATATGTATGATGACGTCAGTGCTTCAATGCCAGAAGGCGTATTGGCCATATCACTTGGTGCAGAACTTTTAATTGAGTCAAAAAAGCTATGATAAAGAAAAATATTATCGTTACCGGTGGCACAGGATTTATTGGCGCATATTTGGTGCGCAGGCTTGTAAAAGATGGTCACAATGTTCGTGTCGTCGATAATGATTTGCGAGGTAGCAAAACAAGACTCGCATCTGTTATCTCAAATATTACGATGATAGCTTGCGATTGTCGCGATGGTGATGCCATGACCGATGCTGCAAAAGGTTGCGATACGATATTGCACCTTGCGGCACTCAACGGCACAGAGAATTTCTACAACCGTCCTGAATTGGTGCTCGATGTTGGTATTCGCGGGATGTATGGGGCGCTTGAAGCTGCACGTCGAAACAATATTGAAAACTTTGTTCTCGCCTCCTCGTCCGAGGCATATCAGACACCACCCGTAGTCCCCACACCTGAAAATGTACCTCTTACAATTCCGGATCCTTGGAATCCGCGCTACTCATACGGCGGCTCTAAATTAATTTCTGAAATCATGTTGGCAAACTACAACCGTGACATTTTTAAACGCGCTCTGATTTTTAGGCCGCATAATGTTTACGGCCCAGATATGGGCTTTGAACATGTTATCCCACAGTTGGTATTGCGCGCTAAAAAACAAATTGCAGCGCACCCAACTGGAAAAGTGCCCTTTGAAATTCAAGGCGACGGAATGCAAACGCGTTCCTTCATTCATGTGAATGATTTTGTCGATGGGTTGCTAAAAATCGTTGAAAAAGGTGAACATCGCAACGTTTATCATATTGGGACGGAAGAAGAGATTACAATTCGGCAGCTGGTTGAGTTGATTTTCAAATGGTTTGGAAGAGAAGCAGAAATTATATCCAGCCCAGCGCCAGAAGGTGGCACACTTCGTCGTTGCCCCGACATCGCCAAGTTATCTGCACTGGGTTTTGCACCAAAAGTAGGTTTGGATGTGGGCATTCCTGAAATTGCCGCATGGTATGTCGCAAACGCAACCCAAAAGTCAGATTAGTATTCTGATGGGCCAGAGTTTCGCCGAAGTTGCATCAAAACTGCTGAAGAAGTTCAAGCGTGGAACTGCCGACCAAACAATTGCACCGCATGATGTGACTCATAGTTGGGTGAAGAGGCTCAACATTGACCTTATCGTTGATGTTGGTGCTAACGAGGGGCAGTTTGTGCAACTTGTCCGCAATCGAGGGTTTGCAGGCCGCATCATTTCTTTTGAACCTTTGGAAGCTGCCTTTAAAAAATTGACCGTTCGTTTTGGTCGCGACCCAAAATGGGCAGGTGTACAAACGGCGTTAGGCGAAAAAAATGACGCCCTGACGATGGAAGTTGCTGGCAACCAATTCATGTCATCGTCGCTGCTAACAATGCTTCCAAACCACGTTGAGGCCGAGCCTACCTCTGCCATATTTAGGACCGAGACTGTAAGCGTCCGGCGACTAGATGAAGCTCTTCCACCGATGATGCACGGTGCCAAAAATCTATTCTTAAAAATCGACACTCAGGGTTTTGAAGATCATGTTCTCAAAGGTGCAACAGGCATTCTTCAAAAGGTAGTTTTACTTGAATTGGAACTATCACTGGTTCCTCTCTATGCAGGGCAAACATTACTGCCAGAAATGATGAATCTCGTTGCAAGTTTGGGCTTCACACCAATAAATCTCGATCGTGGCTTTGCTGATAATATACGCGGTAAACTTTTACAGTTGGACGGCTTGTTTGTCCGTAACGACCTCGTTAGTGTTGAGCCCATCTGAAGCGCCAAAGGTTAGTAACCCTGTCCCATGAAAAATGACTCAAATAGTGAAACAGAGTTCAACCCAGAAATTGACATTCTGCCAACTCTTGCGCGTGTATTGAAAAGCAAGAAGTCAATTGATGTAGGTGCAAATAGGGGAGAATTTACTGCAGCGCTAAGGAAATCTGGCTTCACAGTGGATAGTTTTGAGCCAATGGTAGAATTAGCTAGAGAATTGGGGTCGCGGTTTTCTAAAGATAGGGCGGTTCGTGTCCACGAAATTGCTTGCAGTAATAAGGATGGATTAGGACTGTTTTACGAATATTCAGCTATCGACACCAAACTCGATATCTCGCTTTTTTCGACTCTCAGCTCCCACCCCACTTATGAAGGTTTAGAGTTAGGTCAAAAATCAATTGTCGATTTGCGGCGATTAAATACAGTATTCGAACAGCAACTCGAGACCGAATTCGGTATTCTAAAAATTGACACCGAAGGCCATGATGTCATGGTTCTTGAGGGTGCCAACAATATAAAATCAGAAACACTCTTGGTTGAATTTTGGGATGAAAACTTCATCTTCAATCAAGGAAAAGTGGCAAACCGCTTAGCAGATTACCAGGCGGCAATCGACAAGACAAAATTTCCCTATAACATTCTTTTCTGGCGGGGCAGCGATCCTGAGGTCTACGGTTACATTTGCAATGCCGAAGAAACACCGCCTATGAGTTGGGGTAATATTTTGTATTTTAGAAATAGCGATGCAATGGATGCCGTCAAAAAGTTTTGTTTGACGAAATATGGTCCCGATAGAATGGCTGAAACGCGAGCGCTAATACCAGTTATAGAAGACACTGAAACTGGCTTGAGCGAACCGGATTCTAATATAGGCAGTGGGGTGATAGAATGATCAGTCAAATTAATTTACTCAAACACAATCTTATGCGCCGATTGTCCAAGTTTTCGAACAATCACGCTAAAACGTCGATAGAAGTAGGCAATATCAAAAAGGGATTTGCCTTCACCTCCAAAACCGGAACTTACGATTTAATAATCTCGCCCAACGAAATTAGCTTTGCCCACGGCACTGGCGTCTTGCTTTCGCGATTAGCAGAGGGTGCGGAAAGTATTTTAGTTGCGCGATCAGCTAGCCATTATGGCGGCAATCAACGGGTAAACGCCAAAGAAGCGTTTGTGCTGCCTGACGGCGTTAATACGAGGCAGGAAGTTTTTGCTGAAGTGATGCGATGGCTTGGTGGCTATAATATTCGGTCAATTCTATGCACGCCCTTCTTTCAAACTGATCTATTAATTGCGCTTGCAGCGCAAGCCATAACCGGAGCACCGCTTGGCATTTGGGTTATGGATGACAATTGCCTCTTAAATACAGGCATCTCTCGCGAAATCATGGCTGAAACTATTAAGCGGGCCTCAGCGCTTTTTGCCATCTCGCCAGAACTTAAGCAGGCTTATCAAACCGAATTTAGAAAGCCATTTGCAATTCTCCCGCCCCTTGTTCCAGCCGAGTTGATCCGGAAAACACCAAGTCCTGCTGCCACCGGCCCGGATTTAGTTATGATTGGAAATATCTGGAGCCCTTCAATTCTTGACCTTTTGAGCAAAACGGTTGAAAAGTCGGGGTTAAAATTGAGCTGGCTCTCATCAAACCCTGACCTTTGGTCGCACATGGTCAGCGCTGAGACATTGAAATCGCGAGGAATCGACGTTGTGAAGCCAGGAGATGCAAAAGATATTGCAGCACTGGTTTGCAAAGCGCGCGCTGTGATCGTACCAAGCGATCCAGGCACAGAACCAAACGGCCACGAGGCAGCGCTTGGGAAAATGAGCATCCCAACAAGATTGCCATTTATTCTGGCAACAGCAGGGACGCCTATAATTGTTATTGGAAGCGAAGGAACGGCAGCTGCGAACTTTGTGAACCGTTTTAAAATTGGACGCTCGATTAAATATGACGCAAAGGCTTTGAACAGTACCGTCGAAGAGCTCGGCAATTCTGAAGTGCAAGCAGAAATTCGAAAGCAAGCGGCAAAACTGGCTCCTTCATTTTCATTCGAAGACATTTATAAATTTGTCACGGCTGCGATCATTGACGGGGGCCGGTGGCCCGACGATCGGTTTGAAAAGCTCTTTCCGCATTCGGGTGCTTATGCGATTTATCAAGACAAGCCCGCCCCCAAGCAATTCGCACGTGATTTTGGTGATGTAGTTCAATTTTGTGATCGACTTTCAGCTGCCGGTTTTACACCAGATTTTATCATGGACGTTGGTGCCTCGACAGGGATCTGGTCGCTCGCCGTTCATAAGGTATTTGATAAAGCCCGCTACGTGCTTTGTGATCCCATGTTCTCGCGTTACGGCAAACTTTGGACGCCAAAGCATTTCGAACTTGTGGAGGCAGCGATTAGCAACAAGTCCGGAAAGGCGACCTTCTCGGTTTCCAGCGATCTCTATGGCTCATCGCTGATTTCAGTTTCAGACATTGTGAAAGTAACTGATAGAGTCGAAGTTGAAATTCTCACTGTTGACGGAATTTCTAAAACTAAAAAACTAAAGGGACGTGGATTGCTGAAAGTGGACGTGCAGTATGCTGAGCATCTTGTCATCCAAGGAGCAAAGAAAACACTCACCGATCTTGTTGATATTGTTGTGCTGGAGTTGACTTTAGGCCGTGCCGATCCAAAGGCAAAGACCCTATTGGAAGTTTCAAATCAGATGGACGAACTCGGTTTCAGAATTTACGACAAAATGGGCGATTGGCGAATGCCAAAATCTGGCGAGATGGAACAGATGGATCTGGTCTTTGTTCGCAAAGATGCCACCTTCTCAAATCAACGTGCATAGGAATGAGAATTTTATTGAGGCTGCCCATTTCCATGGGCAATGTTTAAACAGTTGGTAGAACCAATCAAAAGGCTGGGTTAAAAATGCAATACTATGAATCAGACGCGTCAGTTGGTCGAGCAATCTCGGAACGTGGCTATAGTTTTCCGACTATATATGATGTCGGCGGTTCCAATGGTGCTTGGACAAGCATCATGTCCAAAGTATTTCCACAGTCACGCTTTGAGCTGTTTGAACCGCTGGCCGAAATAAACATGGCCTACAAAGAGCAACTGAAACATTTGAAAGCCATTCATACAAAAGCTAACATGAATGCCGTAGCCATCGGCGATAGCGACGGAAAAATTGACATTCACATGTCAAATGATCCAACCGGAAGCACTACTCTTCCTATAGGTGAATCGGCCAACTTTAGGACTGTTTCAGTCCCAATTAGAAGCATCGACTCAATTGTGAAGACAGGCATATGCCCACCCCCTGATTTCATCAAGATCGACATTCAGGGCGGTGAGATGGCTGCCCTCAAAGGTGCTGCAAACACTTTGCCCGATGTGCAATTCCTCCTCTTAGAAACGTGGGTGCAGCGTGGTTATGGTAAAACTACGCCACTGCTTCATGAGCTCATCCCTTTTCTTTCTGATCAGGATTTTTTACCTTACGAATTCACCGACGTTTATCGCGGCAGCAATGGCGAGTCAGTGGCGATTGACGTTTGGTTCATCAACAAAAACAAGTTCAAAGGCGTATATGCATTTTAGTATTGGTGCCAACCACTGCTGCAGCAATTGAACAAATTTCATTTCGTGCACTCAATGCCACAGCAAATCGGTCCCGCATAAAGTCTTAACGGCAATCTGCGTGTTGAACTTTTAAACGCGAGCTTGCTCACACGTCTTCACCAAGCCCCTGACCTTGCCCCAAACTTCTATCCAGTTTTGAGTTCGCTCTGGCGGTTGATTATGCCCTGTTGGGCTGGTTGTGCAAAGGCCATGGGCGCGTAGACATTAAGGTACGCAGCGTCCATGGCCTTTGCTTGCGCAGACGTTGCGGTTTTAGCGAACTCGGATGGCGTCAGCCAGCCGAGCCCTGAGTGGGGGCGGTGGTGATTATAATCGTTTCTCCAGGTTGCCAACTCAACACGTGCCTGATGTAGAGTGCTGAACAACGTGTCGTTCAGCTTCTCATCACGCAGTTTACCATTGAAGCTTTCAATAAAGCCGTTTTGCATGGGTTTACCTGGAGCGATGTAATGCCAGTCCACCTTTGCCTCATCAGCCCAGTTCAGAATGGCGTTGCTGGTGAACTCTGTCCCATTGTCGCTCACCACCATCTTCGGCACACCACGTTGCAGCACCAACTGACTGAGCTCACGCGCCACGCGTCTGCCTGACAGTGATGTATCAGCCACCAATGCGATGCACTCGCGGGTACAATCATCAATCACCGTCAGCACCCTGAAGCGCCGACAATCAGTGAACTGGTCAGAGACAAAATCCAATGACCACCTTTGGTTTGGCATGAGTGGCACAAGCATCGGCGCGCGGGTGCCGAGGGCACGCTTGCGTCCCCCACGTTTTCGCACGGACAGTTTCTCTTCACGGTACAGCCGCTTGTGGTTCACGATGTTTCCCTCCCGTTTGAGCATGATGTGAATACGTCGATAGCCAAAGCGTCGCCGCTCATGGGCAATCGCCTTCATCCGATCACGCAGCTTGGTGTCGTCAGCCTTCACTGACGCATAGCGCACCGTCATGCGGCAACATTGTAAAAGCTGGCACGCCCGCCGCTCGCTCATCTCATGTTCAGTCCTGAGATGGGCGACAGCTTCCCGCTCCGCCGCGGGCGTCACCATTTTTTTCCAAGCAGGTCTTTCAACGCCACATTGTCCAGCATGGCATCTGCCAGCAACCGCTTCAGCTTGGCGTTCTCATCCTCAAGGCTTCTGAGCCTCTTGGCCTCAGACACGTCCATGCCACCGAACTTGGCTTTCCACTTGTAAATGCTGGCGTCACTGACGCCGTGTTTGTGGCACAAATCCGATACCGGAACACCTGCCCTCGTGCTCCTTCAATATCCCGATAATCTGCTCTTCCGTAAATCGACTGCGCTTCATTCTCTGGTCCTCGTTGTTGGGCCAGAGCTAACTTCAATATGGATTAAGATGCGGGGGCAAGGTCAATTGCACCATCAGCCCAATAATGAAGAACAGAGTCTATTTACAACTGGTGCATGGCTGGGTCTCAGGTCAAATTGCATACAGTTGCGCTTCGCCGTGTACGCCCTCAGTAGCTTACTCCGACAAGTTTTAATAATTGCTGCAAGGCACCATAAATATTTTAGAACAAGTATTTGAAATTTAAGGAGAAAATGGTGGGCGGTATTGGGATCGAACCAACGACCACTACGATGTCAAGGTGAATACTCTTGGTGTGTATTGAAGTTTTTCAATAACTTACGCGAACGCAAAGAGACCAATTAGCATGAACG
>JANYHE010000018.1 GCA_025359215.1 Hyphomicrobiales bacterium | reverse complement strand
CGTGAGCATTGTCAATTTTGAACCGGGTGGTGTCATCCCTTTTGCAGAAACCCACGTGATGGAACACGGCCTTTATGTGCTCGAGGGAAAAGCGGTTTATCGCCTGAATCAGGATTGGGTTGAAGTGGAAGCCGGAGACTTTATGTGGCTGCGCGCCTTCTGCCCACAAGCCTGTTATGCAGGGGGGCCCGGTCGCTTTCGATACCTTCTCTATAAGGATGTGAACCGTCACATGAAGCTGAATTTGAAATGATAATTGCACCTCTGACAAAAGCAGCCTTTGCACCCTTTGGTGAAGTGGTGGAAATGGACGGTGGTGAGCAGATCACCATCAACCAAAATTTCGCCCAACGCTTTAATAATCTGGCCCATATCGATGTTGCGCACGAAGGCGGCAGCGTGAATATCAGTCTCGCGTCAGCAATCCCCCGGCCACAGCCCATTGCCATAAAGTTGATGGAACGGCATCCGTTGGGCAGCCAGATCTTTTATCCCTTGCAAGATGAGCCTTGGTTGGTTTTGGTGTGCAGCGACCCGAAAGATATCAACACCTACCGCGCCTTCAAAGCCAATGGTCAACAAGGTATCAACTACAAGCGCAACGCATGGCATCACCCACTGCTGGTTCTCAACAACAGCCGATTTATGGTGATCGACCGCCAAGGCCCGGGCACCAACTTGCAAGAAGTTTGGTTGGAGAAAGAGTTCTTGCTCTCTCCATAGCCCTTAATCCTTCTCCGCTTGCGGGGAAGGTGCCCACTTGGGCGGATGGTGTGGCTGTAACGAATATCAAAACCAACATCGATATCCCCACCCGTCTCGCTTGCGCGATCCACCCTCCCCACGTCGTGAGGAGGGAGAGAAAGTCAAAACCTCTCGTGCCAATGCTTTGCAATGTCGATACGCTTGGCAATCCACACTTTCTCATGGGCCAAAACATAATCAATGAATTTGGCCAGGCCCACAGCGCGACCCGGCCTTCCGACCAAACGGCAATGCAGACCAATCGACATCATTTTGGGCGATCCTGCTTTGCCCTCTGCATAAAGACAATCAAACGAGTCTTTCAAATATTGAAAAAAGTGCTCACCCGTGTTGAACCCTTGCGGCGTAGCAAAGCGCATATCATTGGCGTCCAGTGTATAAGGAATAACCAAGTGCTTGCCGCCATCAGCTTTCGGCAGCCAATAAGGCAGGTCATCAGAATAATCATCTGACGAATACATGAACCCGCCCTCTTCCATCACCAGCTTTGTGGTGTTCATCGAGCAGCGGCCAGTATACCACCCCAGTGGTCTTGTCCCCGTCATCTCGGTGTGAATGCGAATGGCTTCAGCAATCGAAGCCCGCTCATCGGCCTCGCTCATGTCCTTGTGTTCAACCCATTTTAAACCATGCGAAGCAATTTCCCAATCGGCTTCTTTCATCGCCTGCACTTGGTCGGGCGAGCGTTGCATGGCCGTGGCCACGCCATAGATAGTCAGTGGAATTTTGCGTGATGTAAACATCCGCCACAAGCGCCAAAAGCCAGCACGCGCGCCATATTCATAAATCGATTCCATGTTCCAATGACGTTGGCCCACCCAAGGCGCAGCACCAACAATTTCGGAAAGAAACGCTTCAGAAGCAGCATCGCCATGCAGGATATTATTTTCGCCACCTTCTTCGTAGTTGAGAACAAACTGCACAGCCACATGCGCATCACCTGGCCATTTCGGATCGGGGATAGCCCGCCCATAACCCTTCATGTCGCGTGGATAAGGCGTCATTGCGCACCCAAAGCGGCGAGGGCTTCGTCCAGTCCACTCACATCAAGCTTTAACTCAAGCAGTTTCCCGTTTGTCGGCGCCAAAATCAAAATAGCAATTTTCGAACCTTTAATAGCTGTGATCAATTCTGGCGTTACAGCAAAGTTAGATTGGCATCCGCGCAAGCCACAGCTCACATAGGGCAGCGTGATGGCTGGCGCCTTGCCAATGGCCAGCCGCACACCTTTGGCCAGAAACACCTCGGTGGGTGTCACCATATCCATCACCAGCGCTTGCTTTTTGTTAAAGCCAATGCGCCAAACAATCACGGGAATTTTTCGCTTTTTGTCGACCAGCGAAAACTGTGCCGCACACCGCACACCCGATTTGTCACCATCTGGCGGGCAAAGCACAATCCAATTCCCAAAATGACTAAGCTTGCCTTGCGGCGGTTGCGCGGTCGCAGGCGCATTTTGCGACCATGCTAAAACTGGGAGCATTATAAAAAACAGACTTATCAAAAGACGGCATAGAATTCTCATGGTGATTCTCCCTTGTTCCCAAAGTTAGAAGGAAGAACCACCAAATTCAAATGAAACGCACTAACTTGTTTTGCGTCGTTTATTCTGGCGATGTTGGTCAATCACTACGGCTGCCACGATAATCACACCCTTCACAATTTCTTGATAATAGGCGCCCACTTTCAAAAATGTGAAGCCAGAGGTGACCACACCCAAAATGATTGTTCCGATAAATGTGCCCGTAATGCGCCCTACTCCCCCCGCCAATGAAGTGCCGCCAATAACGGCTGCCGCAATGGCATCCAGTTCATAAGCCACCCCCATGCCGGGTTGACCAGATTGCGCTCGTGCTGCCGTCATCACTGCTGCAAGGCCTGAAAGGAGTCCGGCCACCGCATAGACCTTCATGAGATGATGACCAATGTTAATGCCGGAAACACGCGCCGCCTGTGGGTTAGAGCCAATGGCATAAGTAAACTTACCATAGCGTGTATAGGTGAGTGCCACATGGCAAATCACAGCAACGATCAGAAACACAATCACAGGACGCGGAACAGGAAATCCACCCACATCGAAGCTTTGTCCAAACCAAGTGAAGCGATCATGCAGCAGTGCTATGGGCTGGCCCAGCGTATACCACTTCGCTAATCCTCGCACCGTGACCATCATCCCAAGGGTGGCAATGAACGGCGGAATCTTTGTCGTCGCGATCAACCAACCATTGACGAAGCCAATCAATGCACCCAACGCCAAACCCGCAAGAATTGGAAAAATGGGATTAAGATCAACCCAGCCTTGGGCCAGATAAACCGCACGGCCATTTGTTGCTGATTGCGCCAAACTGGCTGCGACCATAGCGATGAATCCCACCATCGAGCCCGACGATAGATCGACACCACCCGTGATGATCACCTGCGTCACACCCACAGCAATGATGCCTGTGACAGCCACCTGCAACACGATGATGGAGAGGCGCTGCTTATTGGCCAGAAAACTTTCGCCAACAAAATACCAACCCAAAATCTCAAACACGATCGCGATGCCTAACAACACGGCCAAGATTGAAACTTCCGGTGGCAAACGGCGCACTTTGGTGATGCCTGTGAGTGATTTTCCGGTCTCAGGTGCTGTTGCTGTCATAATTTTTCCCATCTCTTCTCAATTAGTGAGAAGCCAATTCCATAATTTTAACTTGGTCTGCTTCGCTGCGATCCAAAAATCCTGTCACACGGCCTTCATGGATCACCATAATGCGATCACTCATGCCCAGAACTTCCGGCATTTCGGATGAGATCATAATCACCGCCACACCATCGCGGGCGAGTTCGGAAACAAGACGGTGGATTTCGGCCTTGGCCCCAACATCAATGCCGCGTGTGGGTTCGTCCAAAATCAAAATGCGCGGCTTTGTCAAAAGCCACCGGCTGATCAGAACTTTCTGCTGGTTGCCACCTGATAGGTTGATGATGGGCTCTTGCATGTCGGGCGTTCGCACCCGTAGCGTGTTCGCCATAACTTGCGAGTCTTTGGCCAATTGGCCTCGCTGCACAAATCCATATTTCACATATTTATTCTGCAACACCGCCATTTGCGTGTTTTCTTGAATATCGAGCAGCAGGAAGCAACCCGTCTCTTTGCGATCCTCAGTCAGAAACGCCATGCCATGCGCCATCGCAATTGCAGGTGAGGCCATGACCACTGGCTTGCCATGAATAGAAATTGTCCCAGCACTGGCAGGCGTCACGCCAAAAATTGTTTCGGCTATATTGGAACGCCCAGAACCCACAAGACCAGCAATGCCAAGAATTTCTCCGGCTCTCACATCAAACGAAACATCTTTGAAAACCCCGTTAAGCGAGAGGTTTTTAACCGACAAAACCACATCGCCAATTGGCACTTCAAGCTTCGGGAACATCTGCGAAATATCGCGGCCTACCATCATGCGAATAATATCATCGCGGGTGAGTTCGCTGGAGGGCTTGGTTGCGATATACTTACCATCGCGAAAAACCGAGACTTCATCTGCAATCTCAAACAGCTCATTCATTTTATGAGTGATGTAAATAATTCCCTTACCATCGGCCTTTAAGGTTCTGATAATACGGAATAAATGATCCACTTCGCGTTCTGTGAGAGCTGATGTGGGTTCATCCATAATCAGCACATCAGAATTAAATGATACAGCCTTGGCAATTTCCACCATCTGCCGATTGGCCACGCTGAGGCTGCGCACTTCAACTGTTGGATCAACATCTATATTGAGGCGCGAGAACAGTTCTACTGTGCGACGCTGCATTTCTCCGTGATTGATAAAGCCAAATCTATTTGTGGGCTCACGCCTGATCCAAATATTTTCAGCAACGGTCATGGGGCCCATCAAGTTCAATTCTTGATGGATCATGGCAATGCCATTTTCCAAAGCGTCCAATGGATTCTTTAAACGAATGTCTTGGCCACGCAATTTGAAGGAGCCAGAGTCAGGCGTATAAATGCCAGCTACAATTTTCATCAGCGTGGATTTGCCAGCGCCGTTTTCGCCCATCAGGGCGTGCACAGTGCCAGCGCGCAATTTGAATTTCACATTATCAAGGGCAACCACACCCGGAAATTCTTTGCGGACATCATCCACTTCCAGCAAATATTCAGAACCCGAAACTGCACCGCTTTCACGGACGATTTTCATAGTGCTAGGGCTAACCATGGCGTGCCTCGCAAAAAAAGTGCGCCACCTCATAGTGGCGCACTTCTGATAATTTGTCGATTAGTTCTTGGCCATATAATCAGCCATGTTGGCAGGCGTTACCAACTGGAAGGGAATATAGACTTTTGCGTCCACTTTTTCGCCTTTGACCAATTTCAGCGCTGTATCAACTGCACCCTTGCCTTGGCCTGCTGCATCTTGGAAAACTGTCACATCAAGATCACCAGCCTTCATCGCGGCAAGTGCTTCTTGCGTGGCGTCAACGCCGCCCACTACAACATCAGTCATCTTCCAGCCTGCAGCTTTCATGGCGTTGATCGCACCAATGGCCATGTTGTCGTTGTTGGCAATAACGGCGGCGGGCTTATGGCCAGCAGCAATCCAGTTCGACATCAAATCTTGAGCCTTCACAGGATCCCAAACAGCTGTTTGTTCATCAAGAATTTTCATGCCTTTGCATTCATCTGTAGCAATCACTTCGTGAATGTCCTTGGTGCGTTGCACGGCAGCTTGATTGCCAAGGTCACCAACCATCACCAAAATGTCGCCCTTGCCACCCAAAAGCTTGCACACTTCTTTGGTTTCCAATGTGCCTGAATCAGCTTCGTTCGAAGCAACAAAAGCACCCTTCGGGCCCAGAGCATCAACATCAATCGGCTGACGGTTTACATAGACAATCGGAATGCCAGCATCATTGGCAGCCTTGGTCATTGGAGCAGTGGCAGATGTATCAACTGCGTTCACAATGATCGCATCAACTTTGGCGGCAATGAAGTTTTGCACTTGGCTGAGTTGCTTTGAAACATCGTTTTCAGCAATTTCAACTTGAACAGGTTGGCCAGCATCAGCAGCGGCTTTTTCAATGCCCTTTTGCAACACAGTGAGGAACGTGTCGGTGTTGGCCATTGTTACACCAATGTTACCTGCAAACGAGGCTGACGACATCAATGCTAATGTTGCAGCGGCGAGAATAAATTTCTTCATTATAGTGCTCCTTCTATCGAGTGTCCGGCAGCACCCGTGACTGGGCCGGAATCCCCAATCAAGGGGAAAGGCGTCTAAACCCACAGCGCGTGGCAACAGTGATAGAAGAATAGGAATACAGCAAGCTGAACCCTCCCCTTCCGCTCGTGCTTCTATGGCGCGTTGCGGTTTTCTATGATGAAATTTTTATTCCATCATGGAACAATAATAGAAATATCATTCCAAATTTAGAGAGAGTCAATCGACACAATAGTTTGGGCCTCGAAAATATCAAAAACTATCAGAAACTGTCTTCAAATGTTTTCGCTGATATGAAATTCAGCCGGAAGCAAAATTGGCGGCAAATGCGGCAGGTCCGCCATTGAACATGCCTTGATCATGAGCTCAACAATACGCCCCGCAATTGCCACCGTCGGCGTGCCCAGCAATAGATCAACAGTGCCGTCAATCAACGCTGCCTTTGTTGTTGCGGTCAGTTCATTGCACACAACCACAATGCGCCGCTCAACGCTTTCATCGCGCAGTGCTCTGATCAATCCGTCCTGTCCGCCGCCGCAGCAATAAATGGCAACCAGATCTGGATTGCTTTCTACCATGTCAACGACAGCCTCATAGGCAATGCGCTCGTCATCCAAATTGACGATCGGCTCTAGCAGTATAAACTCCGGCGCATGCTCTCGCATGTAGCTTCGAAAGCTAATCTCGGCCAGTTCCTGGTTGCTATAGCGATGACTGCCAACGAGTATTCCAATTTTGCCAGGCCCCCGCGCTGTCCTGCTGATTGTCCACGCCGCGGTTCGCCCCACTTTGCGTCCATCCAAGCCAATATGGCCTGTTTTCGCAACAGACGAGATATCACTCAGCAGCGTAAACACCGGCTTGCCCATGGCAATCACTGCTTCCACCGCCTCAACCACCAGCGGATGATCAACGGCCACAACGGCCAATGCATCCACCCGAGTTGCTACCTCTCGAATACGTGCCGCAATGATAGATGGCACCAACTCATCAATATGCTCAATATAGCACTTGCCTTCGATAAGGCTGTTGGCTTTGGTTGCATCCACTAAATCTTTGCCAAGCTTTTGATAGAAAGCATCGCGTTTCTGCAACAGGAACCCAAATCGCCTTTGGGGGATCTCGGTTAATCGGCGCTTGAGCAAACCGATTGCGTGATAGCCAATGGCCTCAGCGGCTTTAACCACGCGCACAGCCGTATCTTCGCGCACAGGCAAACGTCGGTTCAGCACACGGTCGACAGTCGCAACGCTAACGCCTGCCTGTTTAGCAAGATCAGTGATTGTTGGGCGCGAAACCATGAGGCTATGCTTCTTTCATTCGGGGAAATTGATAATGATACAATTTGAGGTAATCTGATAGTTACCATCAATTCTTCATTGCGTAAATAGAACATTGATTCTAGCATGTTGAAGAATTAGAAGGGCCGTTCCATGAATGATGTTCTATATCCACGCGACTACAGCATGCTTGGTCGCGACGCCAAACGCGCCGAAGAAATCGGTTTATCGCGGGCGCAATGGTATGCAGCACCCGTTCCACGCGCGCGCCTGAAAGAATTGATGAAGCGGTCAGACGCACCCGCCATCCGCGATACGATCATTTGGTTTGCAAGTTTCGCCATCACAGCAGGCTTTGCCATTTACTTGTACCCTAGCCTGTGGAGCATTCCATTCTTTTTGGCTTATGGCGTGCTTTATGGTTCTTCCACAGATTCGCGCTGGCATGAATGCGGCCATGGCACCGCGTTTAAAACCCGCTGGATGAATGACGTGGTTTATCACCTCGCCTGTTTTATGATCATGCGCCCACCCACCGTTTGGCGCTGGAGCCACACGCGACACCACACCGACACGATCATCGTGGGCCGCGATCCAGAGATTGCCATTCAACGGCCAACAAAAATTTGGGGTGTTATTGGCGGCTTTTTTGCCATTGGCCAAACCAAGAGTGCCTTGAAAAGCCTCTACACCCATACTCGCGGCAAGTTAACTGACGAAGAGCTAACTTATGTGCCAGAAATGGAGCGGTCACGCGTCTATTTTGTAGCCCGCATTTGGCTAGCTATTCATCTTTCGGTGATTGCGCTGGCAGTCTATCTGCACAGCTTCCTTCCCATACTTTTGGTCGGCCCTTTGCCTTGTATGTATGGTGCTTGGGTCTATGTAATGACCGGCATCACCCAACATGGTGGCCTTGCCGAGGATGTGCTCGACCACCGCTTGAACAGCCGCACAGTGTTGATGAATCCGATTTTGCGCTTTATTTATTGGAACATGAATTATCATGTCGAACATCACATGTTCCCGATGGTGCCCTATCATCAGCTGCCAAAGCTCTATGAAGAAATGAAACCCTATACTATTCCCGCCAAAACATCTGTGGTTGATGCCTATCGTGAAATCATCCCAGCTTTGTTGAAGCAGATCAAAGACCCATCCTATGCCATTCAACGCAAACTGCCAGACGGCGTTAAACCCTTAACTCAATCTCTTGCTGCCGAATAGGAATTCCAATGACCCAGTGGATTGACGCCTGTGCCAAGGATGATGTGGCTGAAGAAGATGTGATAAGGTTTGACCACGCAGGGCGCACCTTTGCGATATACCGCTCTCCGGACGATAAGTTCTATGCAACGGACGGATTATGCACACATGAAAAAATTCACTTGGCCGACGGCTTGGTTATGGACAACATTATTGAATGCCCAAAACACAATGGCCGGTTTGATTACACAACTGGCGTTGCTAAAGGTGCGCCCGTCTGCGTCAATCTTAAAACCTATCCCATCAAACTTGAAGGCACGCGCGTCTTCATCAACATCGCTTAACCATCATGAGTGACGTTGGCATGGTGATTGTGGGCGGCGGCATGGCAGCTGCTCGCGCTTGCATCAATTTGCGGGC
Organism: Hyphomicrobiales bacterium; assembly: GCA_025359215.1. Classification (GTDB taxonomy): domain Bacteria; phylum Pseudomonadota; class Alphaproteobacteria; order Rhizobiales; family Aestuariivirgaceae; genus Aestuariivirga. The sequence goes on along the minus strand of JANYHE010000018.1, from coordinate 4,401 downwards.
CAATGATTATGCTGGAACTATCACCCTCGTAAGCGAAGAAACACTTCTTCCTTATGATCGTCCCCCATTGTCCAAGGCCTCCATCGTTGATGAAGCCGCCCACGCGCCAGTGCTGCTGCTGGACGATAGTATTGTTGCGTCGTTAAAAGTCGATCTGCGCTTGGGTCATCCAGCCACAGCGATTAACCGTGCTGATCAATCCATTACTCTGAGTGATGGCAGCACAATTGCCTATGCCAAGTTGCTCTTGGCCACGGGTGCCAAACCGCGCAAATTAAATTGCCCCGGCGGCGAACATGCACTCACCTTGCGCGACCACAAAGACACCGTGGTGCTGCGCCAAAAATTCGGGCCCGGTAAAAAAATTGTTGTGATTGGTGGAGGCTTCATTGGCCTTGAATTGGCCTCTTCCGCATCCAAGCTTGGCTGCACTGTGACGCTGATTGAAGCTCAGCCCCGCATTCTCATGCGCGGCGTGCCTGAAGCAATCGCAAAAATTGTACATGATGCGCATGTAGCCGCTGGCGTGACAATGATTATTGGCACGGGCATTTCTCATATCACTGAAAGTGCCGTTCACCTCACCGATGGTCGCATTATCGCAGCAGATACTGTGATCGCTGGCATTGGTGCCTCGCCTGAAATCAAGCTTGCTGCTGATGCAGGCCTTGCAATTGAAAACGGCATCGCCTGCAACGCGCAAATGCAAACCAGCGATCCTAATATTTATGCAGCAGGTGATTGCGCCTCATTCCCGCACCAGCAGATGGAGGGCAAACGCATTCGTTTAGAAGCCTGGCGCAGCGCGCAAGAGCAAGCAGCGACGGCTGCCGTGAATATGCTGGGCGGCGACAAGGCCCACACCAATGTGCCGTGGTTCTGGTCAGACCAATATGATCTCTCTTTGCAAATTGCAGGCTCGGCTGAGCTTGGACCCAACACCATCACGCGCATTCCAGCAGAAGGGGCTTTGGTTCTGTTTCACATGGCAGATGACGGCACCATAAAAGGTGTTTCTGGCATTGGGCTGGGCAATTCCATTGGCCGTGATGTGAAAATTGCAGAAATACTAATTGCCAAAAGCACTAGGCCATCGCCTGAAATCTTGGCAGATGCAAGCCAACCGCTCAGAGCCCTTCTCAAAGGATAATTCATGGCCAAGAAGAAACCAACAGTCGCCGACATCCGCGCCAACAAGGGCAAATATCAATATACCATGATGCGCACTGAAACGTGGGAGGAGCTGGCAGCAGCCCAAGCCGCTGGTATTGATATGGTGTCTGTTCCACCCGAAATGATTGTGCAACCCCATTTTCGAGATGTGGCACCCACCCTGTTTGCTGTCCCCGGCATGAATTATTACGAGGGCGGCAACACCGATTTTTTCATTGATTGGTCTTTTAAGATGCTGAAGGCTGGAGCCGATGCTGTTTATTGTTCGGCTTCCCTGCAAACTGTCAAAAGACTAGCTGAAGAATCTGTGCCCGTGATCGGTCATGTGGGCCTCATTCCTTCTAAGGCAACCTGGACTGGCGGCTTCAAAGCCGTTGGCAAAACCGCAGCCTCTGCCATGCAAATTTATGATCTGGTCAAGCGCTACGAAGATGTGGGCGCCTTCGGTGTGGAAATCGAAGTGGTGCCGCCAGAAGTGACGCAAGAAATAGCCAAACACACAAACCTGTTTCTGGTTTCCATGGGCAGCGGCAAAGGCGGCGATTGCCAATATCTTTTTGCCTGTGACGTGCTGGGTTACAATGGTGGTCATGTGCCGCGTCATTCCAAAAAATACGCTGACCTCGCTGCGGAGTACGCAAAGATTCAAGACATTCGCATCAGCGCATTCAAATCATTTGTGGGTGAAGTTCAATCGGGCGCATGGCCCGTGGAGCCCTACATCGTCAATGCCCCAAAAGAAGAAATGGATGCCTTCAAAAAATTGATGGCACAGAAGTAATGGATTTGCGGCTCCCGTCTTATTCCCTCCCCCTTGTGGGGAGGGTTCGGGTGGGGGTCGCTCCGAATTTGAATTTGAATAATGCCAAACTCAACCAGCAACCGCCCCCACCCCGGCCCTCCCCACAAGGGAGAGGGTGAAAGTATAAAGGATAACTAAAACTATGATAAAATTTGGCGTCATTGGCGCAGGCCGCATTGGCAAAGTTCATGCAGCAACCATCGCAGCAAATCCCAAGGCAAAGCTGGCTTATATTGCCGATGCCGTGCCTGCGGCCGCAGAAGCTCTGGCCAAACAATACGGTGCAAAAGTTGCAACCGTTGATGAAATTGTGAAGGCGAATGATGTCGATGCGGTTCTCATTGGTTCTCCCACCGGCTTTCACGCTGAACAAATTCAAGCCGCATCCAATAATGGCAAGGCCATCATGTGCGAAAAGCCAGTATCTTTGGATGTGGCCAATATTCATGAAACCCTGAAAGTGGTTGAAAAGAATAAATCCACCTTGATGATCGGCTTCAACCGCCGCTTTGATCCTAACTTTGCTGAACTTGAACGCCGCCTGCGGGCTGGCATTGTGGGCGACATTGAAATCGTCACCGTCATCTCACGGGATCCAAATCCACCACCACCCTCTTATGTAAAAGGCTCTGGCGGCTTGTTCCGCGATATGATGATCCACGACTTCGATATGGCTCGCTTTCTTATGGGTGAAGAATTTGTCGTGGTGCAAGCCTTGGGTTCATCGCTTGTCGATAAAGGCATTGGTGAAGCAGGCGATGTGGATACAGCTGCCGTGCAAATGCAAACCACCTCTGGCCGCATTGCCGTAATCACAAATTCACGCCGCGCCACTTATGGTTATGACCAACGCATGGAAGTGCACGGTTCAAAAGGCATGTTGACAGCTGCAAATGTGCACAACACCACAGTGCAACTTCACAATGGTGAAGGCACTCAAGGTGACCCTGTTCAGAACTTCTTTCTCGAGCGTTACGGTCAGGCCTACACCAACGAACTCAACACCTTCATCAATGCGGTTGAAACGGGCGATCGCAATCCAAAGCCATCGGGCTTTGATGGTTTGCAAGCAGGCATTCTGGCCGATGCTGCAACGCTGTCTTGGCAAACAGGCAAGCCTGTAAAGGTCTAACTCTAAAAAACAAAGGGCTCCCAACTAGGGAGCCCTTCGCACAAACTGGTTGCCCGGTACGCAGTACCTAATCCGGGAAAGCCTGGGACACAACAACGCGTGTCATGAAAGCTAGATTAACCGAGACAAGTTTCGAAACCCTTTCTGCCCAAAACTTTTGCATTAACAGAGCCTTACTGCGGCGTTCAAAAGCGGATCAAACCGTACCAAAAGGACACAATTGTCAGCCTGATGACAAAAATAAAAAAGATTTATATCAGGGCTTCACATTCATCAGAACTGTGTTAGAAGCCAGCATCCTTAACGCGGGATGGAGCAGCCCGGTAGCTCGTCAGGCTCATAACCTGAAGGTCGTCAGTTCAAATCTGGCTCCCGCAACCAAATAAAAGCCCGTTGTCTCAATGAGATAGCGGGTTTTCCTATTTCGAGCTTGAGTGAGAAAAGCCGCTCTGGGTTACACCTGGGTTACACTTGAAAAAGAATTTGCGGGATATCCACAGTAATATGCTTTCTGCGGCCAACGGTCATTCGGATCGTCGGCTTGAAATTCTATTTGTTTGATCAAATTAATACACACAGCGATTAGCCATATCGACATACCTTGACAGCGATACAATGAGGATGACCGACAAAAGCGGAAGCAAGACGACAGCTAAAATGACACCGCGCAGAAAATCCGGCTACAAAGGTTCTAGGTATCGAGCCGAGAGCCACCACGATTACAAACTGGCAGTTTTGGCCCAAGAAAGCGAAACTTTGATCACGGTGGTAGTGGGTATCGGTAGGCCTCAAAAATTGTTGCCCTCAATTAATATGTAGAATCATAAATTGATCTCAGATTGCGCTGTTAACATTGAGAAAAATTCTGTGATGAATGCGCTGCTGCCGTTGGCTAATTTTACATCTCAATCCAAAGATGATGTAGTCGTATATTTTTGAGATCACCACTTCTTCTGTAATCGAACTCGAGCAAGGCGGACCTGGCTGCAGTGTCGCGCTTTGTGATTAAAAGCTCATCGTCAAGAGACCAACCATCGCCTGACATCCCAGTCTTAACGGGAGGTAGGTTATGCCTGAATGATTACGAACTTCTTACCCCTTTATGGTGGACCGACTTATGGAGAGGTACACCCCAAAATTTTGGAGCTCAGGTCGCCAATTCTTCATCGATCATCGTGATAAATTCTGCCGGATCTTCATGACCTGAAACCAGGCGACCGTTGATAAAAATCGTTGGCGTTTTTTTGATTGCAAATTCTGCCTGGGCTGCCTTCCCGGCTTTGTAGACGGCGGC
>JANYHE010000013.1 GCA_025359215.1 Hyphomicrobiales bacterium | reverse complement strand
CAGGAAACGTGGCCGAGTGGCTGAAGGCAACGGTTTGCTAAATCGTCATACGCTGTAAGGCGTATCGAGGGTTCGAATCCCTCCGTTTCCGCCATCATTTTCATCTGAAACTTCACGCAATTGGCCGCGCAGCAGTTTTAGATGTTTCGATTTTCGGCCTGAAACGCGCGCGCGCCACACTCTGAAGCTGCCTGATTTCAAATTCTGCCGCATAAGTTTGATCACCGTAGGCTCTGGCAAGCCCAAACGCTTTTCAATCTCATCAAATGAAACCTCATCAGCCCAAGCCAAGGCTATGACTTCGCTGATATCTGCTGCTGATAGTGGAATTGTTTTCATTGGTTTTCCTTGAGTGACCAATTTTCTTACGTGCGGCAATTGCGATGGACCAGTCAATTTAGTTATTTCTGGCGCAACACGGTTTGAAGTTTTATGCCATAGTGCTTCGGTAAAAGAAGGTTATCAATGTCCTGCAAACTTTCAGTCAACGTCAATGCTATCGCCTATTTGCGCAATCGTCGCCATGTGCCATGGCCCGATCTTGTGGGGTTGGGGCGCATTGCATTGCAGGCCGGTGCTGTCGGCCTGACAGTACATCCGCGCCCCGATGAACGCCATATTCGCTATGCTGATGTGCCGTTACTTCGCGATCTCATTCGCAATGAATTCAAGGGCTGCGAATATAACATAGAAGGGTATCCTGATGAGCGGTTTTTGCAATTGGTCGAAGCCAACAAGCCCGACCAAGTGACATTAGTGCCAGATTTGCCGGGGCAGGGCACGTCTGACCATGGCTGGAATTTGGCCGAAGCTGGAAATTTGCTTTTGCCCATTATCCAACGTTTGAAAGCCGGTGGAATGCGCGTGGCACTGTTTGTCGATCCCGATGCCTCATTGCCCGCAATGGCCAAAAAAATCGGCGCAGACCGCATTGAGATTTTCACTGGGCCTTATGGTGGTGCTGCGGATGAAGCGGCACTATTGAACGAATTTGTAAAAGTGGTTGCAACCGGAAAAGCTGCGGAGGCTTGTGGCCTCGATCTTAACGCGGGCCATGATTTAACTCGGGAAAACTTGCCTCGCCTTGTCGCTGCACTGCCAAACCTGAAGGAAGTCTCCATCGGCCACGGCATAATTGCCGATGCCCTGGAGTTTGGCATGGCCGAAACCGTGAAAATGTTCCGACAGGCGATTGGCGATTGAGACTTGCCTTAATTCTCTCGACTCGCTAATTCCCTGCCCAACATTTAAACAAGGATCCAAAACATGCGCGTATATTATGACCGGGATGCAGACGTTAACTTAATCAAGAACAAGAAAGTCGTCATCGTCGGTTACGGCAGCCAAGGCCGCGCTCATGCGCTGAACTTGAAAGATTCAGGCGCCAAGGAATTGGCAATTGCTCTCAAAGCAGGCTCACCCACCATCGCCAAAGCTGAAGCTGATGGCCTGAAAGTGATGACAGTTGCAGAAGCCGCCAAATGGGGCGACCTTTTAATGATGGCAACACCTGATGAATTGCAGGCCGACATTTACAAATCCGAAATCGCGCCAAACATTCGTGATGGTGCGGCAATCGCCTTCGCTCACGGGCTCAACGTGCATTACGGCCTCATTGAACCAAAGAAAACTTTGGACGTAGTGATGATCGCTCCAAAGGGCCCCGGCCACACGGTGCGCGGCGAATATCAAAAAGGCGGCGGCGTTCCTTGCCTCATCGCCATTCACCAAAATGCTTCTGGCAATGCCCATGACCTTGCATTGTCTTACGCCTCAGGCGTGGGTGGCGGTCGCTCCGGCGTTATCGAAACAACATTCAAAGAAGAGTGTGAAACCGATTTGTTCGGCGAACAAGTGGTTCTCTGCGGTGGCTTGGTGGAGCTCATCCGCGCTGGCTTTGAAACTTTGGTAGAAGCAGGCTACGCACCAGAAATGGCTTACTTTGAATGCTTGCATGAAGTGAAGCTGATCGTAGATTTGATCTACGAAGGCGGCATTGCCAACATGAACTATTCCATCTCAAACACAGCTGAATGGGGCGAATACGTCTCCGGCCCACGCATCATCACTTCAGACACAAAGAAAGAAATGAAGCGCGTGTTGGCTGATATTCAATCCGGCAAATTCACCTCAGAGTGGATGCAAGAATACCGCGCCGGTGCGGCAAGGTTCAAAGGCATCCGCCGCAACAATGACAACCACCAAATCGAAGCCGTGGGTGCCAAACTACGCGAAATGATGCCTTGGATTGCGAAGAACAAGCTGGTGGATAAGGCCCGGAATTAGTTCAATCCGTATACGGACGAAAAGGGCTGCCGCGAGGTGGTCCTTTTTTAGTTAATTTGGTGAGTTAGATTGACTTAGCTAAACTGATAAGAACCGACAAAAATACCTTTGTCCGCCAGCTTCTCTTCAGCAATTTCTAAAAACTCAAGGGCTTGTTCAACAAAATCAGTCAGGGCAAAAATTAGTTTGCCTCCCTTGTCAGACTTTATCGAAATTAATGTTTCCACTGGCTGTCGTAGTTTTTGGATTCTTGCAATACGCTTCATATCTTCAACTAAATCCGGTGCCGATTTTGTTTCAAGCAGTTCGTTGTCCATAAGTTGCAGCTCTCTATGGTGGACAATTTTGTTCAAAAGTTCCGAAAATGACTGATGACCCCGAGTATTGTAGAAACTGAGTCCTTTGTTTTTTTCGAACGTTCTTCTGGCTTCAGAGATCTTAAGCTTTGAAAGTTCTTTGTTGCAATTGATTAAGTCAGCCGTGCGCCTAATTGCGATTGCAGATTGAATTAGATCACTCCTAACTTGAAATTCCACTACCGTACTGATTGAAGATGCAAACGTGAGCGCAGAATGTGCGGACTTAGAGTAAACAGCAAGGCGCGCAAGCTTATCAAGCGACATTGCATAAGAAACCTTTGCTCCAGTTTCGTCTGGCAGCTTCTTTGTTGTTCCTTTAATTAACTTTCGGCTTATCAAACCAACTCCACCCGCAAACTCTTCCCCACAGCATTCGCCGCCTTTTGCATTGTAGCCAATGTCACATTGCCACTCTTGGGATCAAGCAAACGATCCAATTGCGCACGGCTGGTTTTCATGGCCTCGGCCATTTTTATTTTTGAAAGGCGCTTCTTTTTCATTTCTTGAGCAATTTGCCAAGCCAACACGCTCTTTATCGCAAAGTTTGTTGTCTCTTCCAGAATACCAAGCTCTTCAAGAACATCATCGAGGCTTGATCCAATATGTTTCGGGTTAAATTTCATGACAACAAATCCTTCATTCGCTTTCGTGCCAAACTCAATTCTGAATCTGGTGCTTTTTGGGTCTTCTTTATAAATCCGTGCAAAATAATAATCTGGCTTTCATTCATACAAAAGATAACACGAGCCTCTCTCTTACTTGGCAGTGATGTTCGCAATTCCCATAACCGGTTTCCGAGCGATTTAACCAAAGGCATTCCAATTGGCCAACCAAACTGAACACGACGCAAATCTTTACCTAACACCATACGATCGTCAGCTGGCAAATCACTAAACCAGTCGGTAGTGTATCAGTTTGAAATCTCTTGATCGCGCTTTTTATAAAGCTTAGGCCGTCCAGCCTTTGGCGCAACTTCATCCATCTTAGCAACGATCATATCCCAAGTCCAAACGGTATCAGCCAAGTTTGCTTGCATTGCAGGGGTAACGCGCAATGACTTGTGAATGCGAACCCAGTTATACCAGACCGTCCAAATTGCCACCATGTGAACATGGCTTTCAAATTTCTTGCTGAAAGCATTGGTCAAACGCGTGAAACGCCGGTTGTGCATCCGCATGGTGAGATTTGAACGTTCAATAAAACTTGTGGAAACGTGCTTTATATCAGGCTCGCCCGTGATGCGGCGTTTTTCAGTTCCAATGCATTCGGCAGGGCTATACTTGCCCTTGGCGCTTTCAGGTGTGTTGCCATAGACCTTGTGCAAGATTGCATAGTCAACATCATCACCAAATGCGCCTTCTACAGCTTGCAAATAGGCCTTGTGGCCGTCCGTTGTGAGTTGAACCCGATTGGCAAGGCGTGAGCGCAAATCGTCCATAAATGCCATTGCATATTCGCCATCGCGGCCACCTACCAGCCAAGAAACGATAAGCTTGCTATCGGCATCAATGCCCGTCCATGTCCAAGTGTCGCCCGCATTATCAGGCGCGGCTTTGGCAGCGGCTACATTCTTTGCTTTGGCATAGGTGAAGCTCCAAATTTCGTCGCACTGGATGCGAGAC
>JANYHE010000002.1 GCA_025359215.1 Hyphomicrobiales bacterium | reverse complement strand
TCCGCGCTTTATAAAACTTGAAAATGCTGTGTTACAGCCGCACCATGCCAGCGGCACAGTGGAAACACGCAAAGCCATGGGCCAATTGGTGCGCGATAATCTTGCCGCCCATTTTGCAGGCAGGCCTCTGCTCACTCCGTTGGTGTAAAACATGAAGGCTGTTGTCATTCATAAGGCCATGGATCTTCGCGTTGAAGATCGTGAAGTTGGAACTGTTGGACCTCATCAGGTTTCCATTGCGATTAAACGCGGTGGAATTTGCGGGTCTGATTTGCACTATTATCGTCATGGTGGCTTTGGCGCGATCAGGCTGCAAGAACCCATGGTGCTTGGCCATGAGGTGGCCGGAGAAATTATGGCGCTTGGAACAGGCGTGAATGGCTTAGCGGTGGGCCAACGCGTGGCTGTTAGTCCATCTCGCCCTTGTGGTGTGTGCCAGTATTGTCAGCTTGGCCAACAAAACCATTGCCTTGATATGCGCTTTTATGGCAGCGCCATGCGCATGCCCCATGTGCAAGGCGCTTTTCAACAATTGATTGTGGCGGATGCCAGCCAATGCCATGGCATTGTAGATGGTGTTTCACTTGAAGAGGCCACCTTTGCTGAGCCATTTGCAGTAACATTGCATGCCGTGGTTCGCGCTGGTTCATTGGCGGGAAAACGTTTGCTGGTCACAGGTTGCGGCCCCATTGGCGCTTTGGCCATTGCCGCTTTGCGCGCCCATGGTGCGCGTGAAATTGTGGCGACTGACGTTTCTGATTTCACTTTGGGTTTGGCCCGAAAAATGGGCGTTGATCACACCATCAACGTGGCCACTAATGCTGAAAGCTTGGCGCAGTTCAAACTGAACAAAGGTTATTTTGATGTCATGGTGGAAGCTTCTGGCAATGAAGCAGCTTTGCGGGCTGGCCTTGAATGCTTGAGGCCACGCGGTATTCTTTTGCAACTTGGTTTGGGTGGTGACATCAGCATTCCGCAGAACATGATTGTATCAAAAGAAATTGAAATACGAGGCTCCTTCAGATTCCACGGAGAGTTTGCATTGGCTGTTAATTTGATCAACCGCAAGCGCGTCGATCTTAAGCCACTCTTGACGGAGGTGCTGGATATTAAAGATGCAGTTAAAGCTTTTGACCTTGCGCTGGATCGGTCTAAGGCCATGAAAGTGCAGATTGCTTTTTAAGTACTTTCGCGTGGAATGACGGCATATTCTGTGATGATCGTTTCGGCGGGCACAGATCGTCCAGCGCGTTCGCCTTCAATGGCGCGTAACAATAATTCTCCAGCGCTATTGCCGATGTCATAGCAATGAACGCCAACAGTCGTGATTGAAGGATAAGAACAGCTGGAGATTTCAAAATCACCAAAGCCAGCAATGGCAATGCGTTTGGGCACGGCCCATTTGCGTCTTTGGCATTCAACCAATGCGCCAAAGGCCGAAAGATCGGAAACGCAAATAGCTGCCTCAACTTCAGGCCACTGCTCAATGAGGCGAGCAATGGCTTCGCCGCCCTGCTTCATCGAAATCGGCGGAGTGCCGAAGGATATTACGCGGCTATCTTTTAGGCCCAAAGCCGCCACCGCATGTTCATAGCCGGCGCGTCGATCGGCACCGCGGGTGTCGCGGTTGGTGGTGCCGCCAATGAATGCAATTTTGCGATAGCCTTTGCCATGCAGATAACGCACCAACTTGGCCGAAGCTTCGGCATTAGAAAAGCCTACAACATGGCGAATGGGGGATTTTGGCAAGTCCCATGTTTCGATCACTGGAATGCCCGCTTGCGCCAATAATTTTCGCCCGCGTGGTGTGTGGCTGCCGCCAGTCACGACAATAGCTTCTGGCCTTCGGCGCAGCATCGACTCAATTAACCGTTCTTCTTTTTCCACCGAATAGTCGGTATAGCCCAACAGAAGCTGCAAGCCTGAACCCGCTAGCGAGTCTGATAGCCCACGTGCTGTATCAGCAAAGTTTGAATTGTTGATCGATGGAATGAGGGCTGCAACAAAGCCTGTGCGCTTGGAAGAGAGGCTGCCCGCAGATTGATCAAGCACATAACCTAAGTCTTCGACTGCCTTCATAATTCGCGTGCGGGTTGCTTCAGCAATAGATGCACCATCACGCAAGGCCCGAGATACTGTCATAGTTGAAACACCAGCTCTCGTGGCCACATCAATCATTGTGGGTGCCGCTGATCTTATCGCGATTGCTGGCTCTTTTATTTTTTTCAAAATCACTCTTTCCCTAAGTCACTTTTTTTGTTATCGCTAACATACCAGCAAAATTTTATTTTGGAAGATCCAACTATGTTTCATGGACAATTAGAGGGCACCGGCTTTGAAGTTTTGGACCCACGTTTTCAAACTTGCATTGTAGGGCATGCCAGAGTTGAGCGCTTGTGGACTGGTTCGCGCTGGGCTGAAGGGCCGGCTTGGTTTGCGGCGGGCCGTTATCTTATCTGGTCTGATATTCCCAATAATCGCATGTTGCGCTTTGATGATTGTGATGGGTCAGTGTCGGTGTTTCGCCAGCCTTCTAATTTTTCAAACGGCAATGCTGTTGACGCTGAAGGGCGATTGATTTCCTGCGAACACCTTACAAGGCGCGTTACTCGCACTGAACATGACGGGTCTATTTCAGTGCTCGCCGAAAAATACGATGGCAAGCCCTTCAATTCGCCCAATGATGTGGTGGTGAAATCTGATGGCTCAATTTGGTTTACCGATCCATCTTATGGAATCCTCTTTGATTATGAAGGCGGCAAAGCGCCGAGCGAAATTGGCGCTTGCCACGTTTATCGGATTGAGCCGCACTCACGCGTTGTCACGCTAGTTGCTGATGATTTTGAAAAACCCAACGGCTTGGCTTTTTCACCCGATGAAAAATTCCTTTACATCGCTGACACTGGCATCACCCACAAAGTTAATGGCCCCAAGCACATTAGAAAACTGAAAGTTGGAAGTGATGGCAAGAGCCTCGGTAAATCCGAAGTTTTTGTAACTTGCACTGAAGGTTTATTTGATGGCTTTCGCATTGATGAAGACGGCCGCATCTGGACGAGTGCTGGCGACGGTGTACTCTGTTATGACGTGGACGGCAAATTAATCGGCAAAGTGAAAATTCCCGAATTGGTTTCCAACCTTTGCTTTGGTGGTGCAAAACTCAACCGCCTGTTCATCTGCGGAACGACTTCACTTTATGCGGTCTATGTCGCTGTAAATAGTCTTCGCCTGCGCGCAAAAGCATAGACACTGTTGATCTGCAGTCACGGCACTTCACACAGTTTACATTGACTTATTGCATACGTAGCGCGTACGGCGGTTTCCAAGTCGTTGAACTCTTTAGATTGTCGTCCTCATCCATCACTGGCAAGAAATTGTGAATTTCAATGAAATGCGATGTAAGTTCGCGGTGAACACTGAAACAGCATTAGTTCAAAAATACTGCGATGCGCACAGATGTGCATTCCTATGTCACATTCTTACTGCACACAAGTCGCACGCGCCATTAGCTTGCTTTCTTCCATTCAATCGAGGCTGAAATACTTTCAGAAATTTTATCGTCAACTTCCAGAGCGGGCGCAGCTGCGAGATGGGCGTACCGTGCTGTCGTCTGTGGCTGAGAATGGCCAAGCAGGCGGCCAATGATTGGTAATCCTTGACCAAGAGCCACGCCCTTGGATGCATAGGTGTGGCGCAGGTCATGGATACGGACATCAGGGAGTTCAGCTAACTTTCGAATGCGCCGCCATGGTTTCTGCATATCTGTAAAACGCTGACCCTTGACTTCACCCGTTATCACGTAAGGATTGTTGTTGCGACGGAGGATCGATTTGAGCAGTTTTACAGCCACCGAGCCGAGGTAAAGTGTCTACCTGCCAGTTTTGGATTCCGGCAGAAATGCCAGGCAAGTGTCGAGATCAAGGTAGGACCACTTCAGTGTCTGAATTTCACCGAGGCGACAGCCTGTGAGGAGAAGGAGGCGGATGCATGCTATTGCCGAAGGCGCAAATTCTTCTTCGACCCTGAGTGCATCGCCAAGACGTTGTAGCTCTTCACTATTCAGAAAACGCTCTCGCTTTTTCTCTTTGTACTTCTTCACGCCACGGCATGGGTTTCTGAATGCGGGACGCAGGTTCCAAGTTTCTGCCAGATTGAACATGATGGAAAGCACCCCCAACACCCGGTTGCCTTGATAGGGAATATGCCTGAGCTGATGGTGAATCTTGGCAATATCTGTCCGTTCAACTGATACCAGCTTCATCGTACCAATTTCAGGATTGATGAAGATTTGGACGCAGCGAGCGTACTCGCCTTGGGTGGATGGTTTCAAGTGGCAGGGCAGATATTCATCAATGAATTTCTGTCCAAGCGATCTTACCGTGATCAAGTTGCGGATTGTCACCTCAACTTCTGTGGGGTTCTTATCAATGGCCAAGTCAGAGATGATCTGTTTGGCTTTGAGCCGCGCTGCCTCTGCTGTGACGGGCCCATGCGAGCCAATGGTAAATCGCCGCATTACGCATTTGTGCCGCATCATGACAAAATAAGTTCTGCGGCCAGACGGCCTCACCCTAACGCCAAAACCTTTGAGGTCTTCATCATAGTGATCGACATCACGATCTTGCGGTTCAAGGGCTTCTACGGTACGCTCCGCAATCTTCATCATGGTACGCCACACTCCAGAAAAATTGGATATAGGGAGCGTCGTTCCACATCCCGTTCTGGGTTACATATGAGTTACACTTGGGCGAGTAAAGTAGGGCGACTGAGGGAAAGCTACAGTAACGAAAAGTCGAAAAAAGTAACAAAATACAGTAACTTATGTGAAACGCAGTAAATCGGTTTAAAGCCTCAGCACGCCCTTCAATTCTCTCATAACCTGAAGGTCGCTAACTCTCAAATGTCAATTGGAAACGAGGGAAATCGAAGGCAATTGCGCGAACATTTAGTAGTTTACGAACTTCAGATAAAATACCTGAAGGCTTGCACCTGATAGCCCAATCCGCACATTTTGGTTATAATCTGAACAAGAATTCCTCACATCCAACCTCAACAAAATTTTGGAATGAAAGCCCAAACTCCCATTTCCGAATTCAGTGGCTTAGGATGCCCAAAGGAAAACGCCGATTGGCAGCAATCTCCGCCCCGCGGCTGATCTGCTTGGCCTCCCACCTATTGAACGATGACAGGTGAAGAAAGCTGCTTAAAATGAAAAATTTGATGCGCCAGCCCCTCCATTCCTTCAGGCCGCACAAAGTCCATATTTAACTGACGACGGACAGAGCACTAGGTTTCTAAACGATTGAGAGGCATAAATATGTTGGAATTTCTCTAACTCTGCGGGGTGATCCGCCCAAACCACAACTTCATTTCCTTATGCATTCTTTATGTCCTATACATTGAATCTATATCGTAAACTTATATCATTGTAGGCACTCTAGGAGCATGAATTTCCTGAGAGGAGCCATCCATGCTTGACGTTGTTTATCTCACACTCGGTGTAGGGCTGTTTTTTCTCGGCTCTGCTTACGTCCGTTTTTGCGAACGGTTGTGAGGCTCTTATGGCTGAAGGATTTATTGGTCTTATCGTTGCAATCGGTCTCGGCACCTATCTTGTTCACGCGCTGCTGAACCCTGAAAAATACTAACATTCAAATAGAGAAGGTGACGCCATGACCCTTGCTGGCTGGTTTCAAATTATACTTATTCTTGCCTTGGTGACTGGCGGCGCAGTGCTGCTAGGGCGTTATATGGCTGCGGTTTTTTCAGGGCAGAAGACATTTCTTGCACCGGGCGAAAATATCATCAATCGTTTGGCTGGAATTACACCCCGCGAACAGGATTGGAAAACCTATACGCTTGCCATGCTGGCGTTTAATGCTGCTGGCTTTATCGTCCTTTATGGTCTTCAAAGGCTGCAAGAGTTCTTGCCACTTAATCCTCAAGGTTTTTCCGCAGTGCCTGAAGCGTTGTCGTTCAACACGGCAATGAGCTTTGTCACCAACACCAACTGGCAATCCTATGGTGGGGAAGCCACCATGAGCCATTTTGTTCAAATGGCCGGATTTACCGTTCACAATTTTCTATCAGCCGCCACGGGCATCGCCCTTGCTGTTGCCATTACACGGGCCTTTGCACGCAGCGGTGTGAATACAATTGGCAACTTCTGGGATGATCTTGTTAAATCGACACTCTATGTGCTGCTGCCACTTTCTATTGTGGTGGCCATCGCATTTATCGCTCTCGGCATTCCGCAAACTCTTCAAGGTTCGATTGATGCCACCACTTTGGAAGGCGTAAAACAAACGATTGCACTTGGCCCCATCGCCAGCCAGGAAGCCATAAAGCAGCTTGGTACCAATGGTGGTGGGTTCCTCAATGCCAACTCTGCGCACCCTTTCGAAAATCCGTCCGCCTGGTCAGATTATCTTTCAATATTTGCAATGCTGGTTGTCTCCGCTGCGATGCCCTTCATGTTTGGCCGCATGGTGGGTGACGTGCGCCAGGGCCGCGCCTTGTTCATAACCATGTTCCTGTTCATCACTATGGGCACCGCCATTGTCTATTGGGCAGAAGCCACGGGTAATCCGATCATTCATGCCCTTGGCATTGATCCTTCGCAAGGCAACATGGAAGGCAAAGAAGTGCGCTTTGGCCTTGCCATGACAGCCTTGTTTGCCGTGGCCACGACAGGGCTTTCTTGCGGTGCAGTAAACGCCATGCACGCATCGCTTACGCCTCTTGGTGGGCTAGTGCCACTGTTCATGATCCAACTTGGCGAAGTGCTTCCCGGTGGCGTGGGCTCTGGTCTCTACGGCATCTTGGTGATTGCTGTTCTGACAGTTTTCATCGCGGGCCTTATGGTGGGGCGCACGCCCGATTATCTCGGCAAGAAGATTGAAGCAAAGGAGATGAAGCTCGCCATGTTGGCTCTGCTCATCTTGCC
This sequence comes from Hyphomicrobiales bacterium, assembly GCA_025359215.1. Classification (GTDB taxonomy): domain Bacteria; phylum Pseudomonadota; class Alphaproteobacteria; order Rhizobiales; family Aestuariivirgaceae; genus Aestuariivirga. The sequence goes on along the minus strand of JANYHE010000002.1, from coordinate 7,197 downwards.
GCTAGTCATTCTCGGCTTCAGTGCCGTCTCAGCCATATTACCCTTGGCGCTTTCAAGCCTCGCCAATGCCGGACCTCATGGCTTGAGCGAGATTCTTTATGCCTATTCTTCAGCAGCAGGAAATAATGGCTCGGCCTTCGCTGGGCTTAACGCCAATACCAATTGGTACAACACCACACTTGGCATTTCGATGTTCCTTGGACGATTTGCCTATATTGTGCCGATGATGGCTATAGCTGGCTCGCTTGCTGCCAAGACAAAAGTTCCGGCATCGAATGGCAGTTTCCCCACACACGGAACCATGTTCATCACCCTGCTGGTGGGTGTGATCCTTATCCTTGGCGGCTTGCAATATTTCCCATCATTGGCGCTCAGCCCTATCGTTGAGCATTTCCTGATGCTCGCCGGAAAAACGTTCTGATTGGAGTTAAATCAATGACCACTAAATCCGTCGCACCCGCATTGTTTGACAGCGCAATTTTCCGTCAAGCCATTACTGACTCGTTTTTCAAACTGAACCCTCGTGCCCTGTCGCGCAACCCCGTCATCTTTGTAACGGAGGTAGTGGCGGCTTTGGTTACAGCCTTTTGGTTGCGGGATTTGCTTGCCAGCAATGGCACGGCTTGGTTTTCTGGCCAGATTGCCGCTTGGCTGTGGTTCACTGTGTTGTTCGCAAATTTTGCGGAAGCCGTGGCCGAGGGCCGGGGCAAGGCCCAAGCCGACGCGTTGCGCCGCACACGCATTGATACGATGGCCAAGCGTTTGGTCATTCCCGAAAACAATGACCGTGTCTATTCGAAAGTGTCTGCCAACACACTCAACGTGGGTGACTTAGTATTGGTGGAAACAGGAGACATTATTCCAGCCGATGGCGAAATTGTCGAAGGCATTGCTTCGGTCAATGAATCAGCCATCACAGGTGAGTCCGCCCCCGTTATTCGCGAATCCGGCGGCGATCGTTCCGCTGTGACCGGCGGCACCACGGTGCTTTCGGACTGGATTAAAGTAAAAATCACCGCAGCACCCGGGCACACATTTATTGATCGCATGATTGCTCTTGTGGAAGGTGCTGAACGCAAAAAGACTCCCAACGAATTGGCCTTGTCGATTTTGCTTGCTGGGCTAACACTGATTTTTCTTATCGCTGTTGTCACACTTTGGGGTCTTGCTGGTTATTCTGGCACCACGCTTTCAATCACGGTGCTGGTGGCTTTGTTGGTAACCCTTATTCCCACAACCATCGGCGGGCTGTTGTCTGCCATCGGCATTGCAGGCATGGACCGTTTGATCCGCTTCAATGTAATTGCCACCTCTGGACGCGCTGTGGAGGCGGCTGGTGATGTCGATACACTTCTTCTCGATAAAACCGGCACAATTACTTATGGCAACCGCCTTGCCACCGCCTTCATTCCGGTTCCGGGTGTTACCGAAAAATACCTTGCTGAAGTGATATTGCTGGCATCTCTCACTGATGAAACGCCCGAAGGCCGCTCCATTGTTGCGCTATGCAAAGGCACCTATGCCCTGACGGAACCGAAGATGTTGAACAAGAAGTCCATCATCATTCCATTCTCTGCAAGTACACGCATTTCTGGCATTGATATTGACGGACGCGAAATTCGTAAAGGTGCGGTGGATGCCACCCTTAAATATGTGAAGCTGACATCAGCAAAAGCGCCAGCCGCGTTCAATGAAGCCGTTGATCGCATTTCCCGCACGGGTGGCACACCTTTGGGTGTTGCCGAAAATGGTCAGTTGCTTGGCGTTATCCATCTCAAGGATGTGGTGAAACCTCACATTAAACAACGCTTCAATGCATTGAGGGCCATGGGCATTCGCACCGTAATGGTGACAGGCGATAATCCAGTCACCGCAGCCACCATTGCCTCAGAAGCGGGTGTCGATGATTTCATTGCTGAAGCTACACCCGAAGATAAACTCGCCTATATTCGTGCCGAACAAAAAAGCGGTCGTATGATTGCCATGTGTGGCGACGGCACCAACGATGCACCAGCCTTGGCTCAAGCCGATGTGGGTGTTGCCATGCAGTCTGGCACGCAAGCCGCACGCGAGGCAGGCAACATGGTGGACCTCGATTCCAATCCCACCAAACTGATTGAGATTGTTGAAATCGGCAAACAGTTGTTGATGACGCGCGGATCACTCACCACATTTTCAATTGCCAATGATGTGGCTAAATATTTTGCCATTATCCCAGCGCTCTTCGTGGTCACGTACCCTGAGCTCGGAGCACTGAATGTGATGCACCTGGCCTCGCCGCAAAGTGCCATTTTGTCCGCTATTATTTTTAACGCACTCATCATCGTAGCGCTCATTCCATTAGCGCTGAAAGGCATTGCTTACCGTCCAGTTGGCGCGTCAGCACTGCTGCGCCGTAATCTTCTCATCTATGGTCTCGGCGGCCTCATCGTTCCTTTTATCGGCATCAAGGTGATTGATCTCGTCGTTGCCGCTCTGCATCTCGCTTAAGGAGAAAAGTCATGCTCACTCATCTACGCCCTGCAATTGTAATACTCACCATAATGACGCTGCTCACGGGCATTGCGTATCCCTTGGCCATTACGGGAATTGGACAAGTGCTGCTTTCTCAAGCGGCCAATGGCAGCATGACAATCAAGGACGATAAAATTATCGGCTCAACCCTGATTGGTCAGGCTTGGACTTCTGATAAATATTTCTGGGGCAGACCCTCAGCTGCGGGTGATGGCTATAATGCGGCTGCATCATCTGGCTCTAACTTGGGACCAACCTCACTGAAGCTTATGGACCGTATCAAAACCGATTCAGATAGATTGCGCAATTCAATAGCGGCAAAGCTTCTGCCTGCCGATTCCATAACCGCTTCTGGCAGCGGGCTTGATCCGCACATTTCTCCTGAATTTGCGATGTTGCAAATAGCCCGCGTGGCCAAAGCCCGTAATCTAAGTGAAGGCCAGATCAAAGTTGTCGTTGAGGCAAATATTGATAAGCCTATTGCGGGCATTTTTAGCCAACCCCGCGTCAATGTTTTGTTGCTGAATATGGCATTGGATGGTTTAAGCTCATCCCCTAATGGCTGAACTTGGCGATAGGCGTCCCTCACCGGACGCCCTGCTAGAGCTTGCTGCACATGAAAAGCGTGGGCGGCATAAAATATTTATTGGCGCATCTCCGGGTGTTGGAAAGACCTTCGCCATGCTTTCGGGTGCGCAGCGGCTTATGGGAGAAGGCAAGGATGTTGTCATTGGCATTGTTGAAACCCATGGTAGAACTGAAACTGCTGCACTGTTAGCTGGACTTGAAGTTCTTCCGCGCAAGTCGATCAGCTATCGTGGACACGCGCTGATGGAATTTGATATTGATGCCGCGTTGGCACGAAAACCCCAGCTCATCATTGTTGACGAACTGGCCCACACCAACGCACCCGAATCTCGCCACCCCAAACGTTATCAGGACGTGGATGAACTTTTGGATGCTGGTATCAATGTTTGGACGGCACTGAATATCCAACACATTGAAAGCCTCTCCGATGTGGTGGCAACTATAACTGGCGTCAACGTTCGCGAACTTGTGCCGGATACGGTTGTGGAAAATGCATCCGACGTGGTGTTAGTCGACATCACGCCCGATGAACTTATCCAGCGATTGAAAGATGGTAAAGTTTATCTTCCTGATAATGCCAGAAGAGCAGCAGATAATTTTCTCCAAGTTGGCAACCTAACGGCACTGCGCGAATTGGCGTTGCGCCGTACGGCCCAACGCGTTGATGATCAAATGGTGGACTATCTTCGCCAAAACGCCATCGAAGGGCCGTGGCCGACATCAGATCGTATTCTGGTTTGCGTTGGTGGCGATGGGCAGTCAGAACGGGTTGTGCGCAAAGCAGCGAGCATCGCAAATGGGTTGAATGCCACATGGGTTGCAGTTTACGCCACTGCTCCGGCTGAAACGGCAGCCGATATCGAAAAATTGCAACGTGTGGATCGTAATCTTGAACTCGCATCAAGGCTTGGTGCAGAAGTTTCGCGGCTGACAGCCAGAGACTTGCCCCAGGAGATTTTGCGCTTTGCCGCTCAGGAAAACATTACCCAGATTATCATCGGTCGTTCTCCTTCCGGATTTATCAAGCGCTTTAGAGGGAGGTCACTCTCAGACGAAATTATGCATCAAGCCCGTGGCGTTTCTGTGCACGTTATAACCGACGATCGTGTGTCCACAAAATCGAGTAGACGGTGGCAAACACGGATTACATTGAATGGCATCGCGGCTGCTCCTGTTGGTGTTGCCGGCGCTGTTCTAGTGGGAGTTGCCGCGAGCCATTTTTTGAGATTGCCAAATCTCTCGATGATTTTTTTGGCCGCAGTTTTGTTTTGCGCGATTACCTATGGAACGTGGAGTGCCGTGCTTGCAGCAGGCTTATCTTTTCTGGCCTATAATTTCTTCTTCATTGAGCCGCTTTACACATTCACCGTAGCCAGTCCGCATGAATTGCTAGCCCTGTTCTTTTTTCTGTTGGTTGCCGTCTTAACAGGCAGTCTCGCAGGACGAGTTCGGGAGCAGTCAAATGCTGCGCTCTCACGTGTGAAACAAGTGGAGACACTCTTTGATCTTTCGCGCAAACTCTCTGCAAGTGTGAAAATCGACGATTTGCTATGGATCGTAGCTACGCAGGCAGCGGCAACTGTGAGAGGTCAATCTATTATTCTACTCAAAAAGGATGATGATCTTGCCATCATGTCTGGAATGCCGCCTGAGGATCATCTCGGCCCTTCAGATTGGACCGCCGCACGCTGGACGCTAAATCACGCTGAAATCGCCGGATGGAATTCTGAAACACTTCCCAACGCCAGGTTTCAATATCATCCCTTGAAAACGCCACATGGCATTGTGGGTGCGGTAGGCATTAGACCTAATGAGTCGCAACTTTCGGCAGAATCGCGTCGTATGATCGAAGCCTTATTAGACCAAGTTTCGATTGCTTTGGAACGCACAACATTGGCGGATGAAGCCGCCGATGCCCGCGCCAGCGCCGAAAGTGAAAAGCTGCGCTCCGCCTTGCTATCATCCATTTCCCATGATCTCAGAACGCCACTGTCTTCGATTGTAGGATCAGTCACAACTTTGCGTAGCCTGCATAGTAAAATGACCAAAGCCATTCGGGATGATCTTCTGGCCAATATTGAGGAAGAGGCAAGCCGCCTCTCGCGCTTTGTTTCTAATCTTCTTGATATGACAAAAATTGAAGGAGGGGCAGTAAAACTTTCTAATGAACATCTAGACGTGCCGGACGTTGTGGCTGCTGCCGTTAGACGCGCCCGCCAGACATGGCCACAACGCGAGATCTTAACAAAGATTGGAAAAAGGATTCTCTCAGCAACAGGCGATGCAGCGCTGCTCGAACAGCTCGTATTCAACTTACTTGATAATGCAAACAAATATTCACCCAAAGACATTCCTACGACGATCATGATTGATAGCGAAACAAGTGACGTTGTCTTGAAGATTGAAGATCGAGGGCCAGGAATTCCTGTCGAAGATTTAGAACGCGTTTTTGAAAAATTTTATCGCGTTAAGGGCAGTGATGGCAGATCCCCAGGAACCGGCCTCGGACTTGCCATTTGCCGTGGCATTGCCAACGCCATGGGTGGAAACATAAAAGCTGAAAGCCCTATTTTTGGCGGACAGGGCACCCGCATTATCGTGCGCTTTCCCGGAGTTGCACAAATATGAGCAAGCCCCGCGTTCTCGTGGTTGATGATGAGCCACAAATTCTGCGCTTTCTTCGTCCCGGACTAACGGCGGGTGATTTTGATGTGATCACAGCGGCCACAGGTGATGAGGCCGTAAAGTCCGCCGCTACTATGGCACCGGATGTTATCGTACTTGACCTGGGGCTCCCCGACAAAGATGGCAAGGATGTGATTAAAGAAATTCGCACTTGGTCAAATGTGCCCATTATTGTTCTCTCAGCGCGTGATCGTGAATCTGAAAAAATTGAATCGCTTGATCTCGGTGCGGATGACTATATCAACAAACCTTTCGGCATTGGCGAACTGATGGCGCGCATCCGCGCTAGCTTGCGTAATCGCCAGCAGGTTGGTGTTGTAACAAGTGTTTACCGTTCAGCAGGGATCACAGTTGATACGCTCAAGCATTCGGTAGAAAAAAATGGCCAACTCATTCACCTCACGCCAAAAGAATTTGAACTACTTTTTCTCCTCGTAAAAAATTCAGACCGTGTTCTCACCCACCGACAAATTCTAACTGCAGTATGGGGACCAGCACACACTCACGATGTTCAATACCTACGGGTGTTCATCGGTCAATTGCGGCAAAAACTGGAAGCTGACCCTACCGAGCCTGCACTCATTTTGACAGAGTCTGGGATAGGCTACCGTTTCAGTGACGAGGCGCAATAGACCCTGTTATTTGTCCTAAGTGCTTCGCGGAAACTCGCTCAATCCACTATCTCTTCCTGCACACGTAGCGCACACGATCGACTTTAAATTATTGATTTTATTTAATTTTCGTCCCCATCTATCACTGGGACGTAATTTGCGTACTGAGCTAAAAGGGCTTGCCTTTTAATGAACAGGATGGAACACCGTAGCTAACTACGAATTCCGGCAGCTGCACCGCTGTTCAATGAAAATCCTCGTGTTGCTATGCACATATCATATACGCTTTAGCTGATCAGGTCGCTGCGGATTTTGAATGATTCCTGCGATTACCTTGCTTTCCCAATTGAACTTTTCGCCACAAACATAAATCTTAGTTGCCTAGTCAATGAGCATGGCACCGCCGTTTTGGAAGAAGAACAAACTCATCTTGACGAACTCATGACTTTGGAGTCAGCTGCTCGTCGCTGGCCTCAGTTATTCACGGAGATTGAGCTGCGTCGCGCTGCACGAGCGGGCCAAATCCGGCATATTCACAAGGGACGAAAACGCCTCATTTCGGAACGCGATTTGATGGATTGGCTTCACCAAAAGGAGATTGGGCCATCATGTCGACACATAAGCTGTTCGAAATCGGAGGACAATGGATTGCAAGGATCGAAGGCAGACCCTCACTCTATCACTTCTGGTATGACAAGCGATCAGGAGAAACTCGTCGCAGAAGCCTTAAAACAACGGATATTGAGGAAGCCAAACGATTACTAGCAACTCTCGCTATCACAGCAAAACGCCTTGATCC